>JALSNL010000163.1 GCA_026987055.1 Melioribacteraceae bacterium
ATTTTTACAATTTTTTCTTTCAGTTTTTTAAATGCTTTTGCTCTGTGACTAATTTTATTTTTATCACTTAAATCCATTTCGGCTAATGTTACAGCATAGTTCAGCGGTTTAAATATCGGATCGAAACCGAAACCGTTTTTGCCTTTGTATTCTTTAATAATTTCTCCTTTCAATTCACCGGTCGCTACGATGCTGTTATTATTATCAACGTAAACAGCACAACAAACAAATTTAGCAAAATGAGGCTGCGGAAAAGGTTTTAATTCTTTTAATAATTTTTTGTTGTTATCGGCATAGGTTGCATTTTCTCCGGCGTATCTTGCAGAATAAACTCCCGGTCTTCCTTCAAGTTGTTCTACAATCAATCCCGAATCATCTGCAATAACCGGTATTTTATATTTGTTATAAATTGTATCTGCTTTTATGAAAGCATTCTCTTCAAATGTTTTTCCGGTTTCTTCAATTTCATCTTCAAATCCCAAATCATTTAACGAAATAATTTCTATCTCCGTATCAATGAATAATTTTTTAACTTCTTTTAGCTTACCTTTGTTGCCTGTAGCAAATACAATTTTCATTTTTATTTTTCTTTTGCCCGTTTTAATAATTTTTCCAATTCAACTTTTCCGTTAAAATATAATTCGTCTTCATTGTAAAAAACCGAGTTCCCTTTTTGAACAACCCATTCGCCTTCTATCATTACCTCTTCAATATTTCTACTTTCGGATGAATAAATAATTGATGCGTAAATATTTTCGTCGTTTAATGTAAGATTAGGTTTTTCCAAATTCATTAAAACCAAATCGGCTTTTTTACCAACTTCAATGCTTCCTATTTCATTTTCCAAATGTAAAGCTTTTGCTCCTTCTATTGTTGCCAAACGGAAAACCGTTAAAGCATCCATAGTAGTTGGAGAATATCTCGGTTTTTGAATTAACGAAGCAAGTCTCATTTCCGTAATTGCGGAAAGATTGTTGTTGCAAGGTGCTCCGTCAGCTCCGAGTGAAACGGAAATATTTTCGTTTAAATATCTTGGTATATCTGCAATACCGGAACCAAGTTTTAAATTTGAAGAAGGACAATGCGAAATTCTGGTTTTTGTTGTTTTTAATAAATCTATTTCTTTTTCATTTACGTGTATTCCATGAGCAAGAACCGTATTGGAGCCAAGAATATCAATACTTTTGAAGTATTCGATATTTTCCATATTGTGCAGTCTTTTTACTTCTTCAATTTCGTTTTTGTTTTCCGATGAATGCGTATGATAAATTGAACATGTAAATTCTTGCATCATTTCTTTTGTTTCCACCAATAATTCTTCCGTGCATGAAAGAACAAATCTTGGTGCAAATCCGTATTTTATTTTTCCGTTATTTGTATTATGAAAATTTTTTGCCAACCTGTAGCTTTCATCCAAACTGTCTTTGGTGCTTTCTTTAAATGTAGGATAAAGTTCGTTTACATCCATCATACATTTACCGGCAATAGCACGCATTTTTGATTTGGCAAGTTCCTCAAATATCACTTCTTCATAACGTATTGTTCCCATATCCAAAAGTGTTGTTGTTCCGCCTTTTTGCAATTCGTTTATTCCGAGTTGAGCAGATAGTTTAAGCGAGTTTTTATTATGTGAATTTTCATAAGGAAATATTCTTTGCTGCAACCAATCCAAAAGTTCCAAATCTTCTGCCAGTCCCCTAAAAAGTGTTTGGCAAAGATGGATATGTGTTTGTACAAACCCGGGTATCAATGTAAGATTTGAAAAATTATAAATTTTCCCGGTATAGTTATTAAAATCAAATGAATCTTTATGTTCAATACTTACAATTACGCCATCTTCAATTTCAACACAATGATTTTTAAGTATATCGTTACTATTATTAACAGTAACAATTTGTTTTGGTAATATTAAAAACTTTTCCATAATATTTTTACCTTTTCAGTTTTGCCAAACCGGAAAACCGGCAGTTAATCTTTTTACTTTGCGTTTAATTCTTTCCGTAAAAATTTGCCCGTCAAACTATCTTCTTTTTTACAAATTTGTTCGGGTGTTCCGGCAGCAATTATTTTACCACCATATTCTCCGCCACCGGGTCCCAAATCAATAACATAATCGGCTACTTTAATTACGTCCAAATTATGTTCAATTACCACAACGGTATTTCCTTTTTCCACAAGTTTGTTTAGAACATTCAGTAAAACATTAACGTCTTCAAAATGCAAACCGGTAGTCGGTTCATCTAAAATATAAAGTGTTTTTCCCGTACCTATTTTGCTTAGTTCGGTTGCAAGTTTAACTCTTTGAGCTTCTCCTCCGGAAAGTGTTGTTGCTTGCTGACCAAGTTTAACATATCCCAAACCAACATCAAAAAGAGATTGTAATTTTCTTTTTATTCTCGGTTGGTCTTCAAAAAAATGCAAAGCTGTTTCAATTGTCATTTCCAAAACATCACTAATACTTTTTGTTTTAAAAAGTACTTCCAATGTTTCCCTGTTATAGCGTTTACCGTTACATACTTCGCACAGCACATAAACATCCGGCAAAAAATTCATTTCAATTCTTTTTAATCCGTCACCGTTACATTCTTCGCATCTTCCGCCTTTAACATTAAAACTGAACCTTCCCGATTTGTAACCTCTTATTTTAGATTCCGGTAACTGGGCATATAAATCACGTATAAACGTAAACAAACCGGTATAAGTAGCCGGATTGGAGCGTGGCGTTCTTCCAATTGGGGATTGATCTATTTCTATAATCTTATCAATATTTTCCAGTCCGCTTATTTTTTTATATGGCAAAGGAACCGTTTTGGATTTATAAATTTTCTTCATTAAAATTTTTACAAGCGTTTCATTAATTAAAGAAGATTTACCGGAACCGCTAACACCGGTAACTGCAACAAAAGTACCAAGCGGTATTTTAAGGTTTACATTCTGCAAGTTGTTTCCGGCTGCTTTAATCAATTCAATAAACTTACCGTTCCCTTTCCTTCTCTGCTTAGGAATTTCAATTCGTTTTTCATTTAATAAATAGGAAATGGTTAACGATTTTTTTTCAATATCCTTATCAATTTTTTCTTTTGTTCCTTCAAAACAAATTTCTCCACCGTGCACGCCGGCTTTAGGTCCCAAATCTATTATGTAATCGGAACTTTCTATTGTTTCTTTATCGTGTTCAACTACAATTACCGTGTTATCCAAATCTCTTAATTTTTTTAAAGAGTTAATTAATTTCACATTATCACTTTGGTGTAAACCTATACTCGGTTCATCCAAAACATAAAGCACACCGGAAAGTTGCGAACCTATTTGTGTTGCCAATCTAATTCTTTGAGATTCTCCGCCGGATAGTGTTTTGGCAGAACGATTTAGCGTAAGATAATCGAGACCGACATTTAACAGAAAATCTAATCTTGCGTTGATTTCTTTTAAAATTTGTGCGGCAATTATTTTTGCATTACCTTCAAATTGCAAATTGCTAAAAAACTCTTTTACTTTTATGATAGATAAATTTGTTACTTCACTAATATTTTTATCATTTATTTTTACAGCCAGTGATTCCTTACGTAACCTTCCTCCGTTACAAACCGAACAAGTTTTGGTAACCATAAAAGATTCCGCCCATTCCCTTATTTTTGGTGATGTTGTTGTATCATAATAATTTTGTATGTACTTAAATACACCGGAAAATTTGTGCATATATTTTGCATTTTTTCCTTTACCGAAACTGTAAGTAAATGGAATTTTTTCATCGCTACCATAA
>JALSNL010000164.1 GCA_026987055.1 Melioribacteraceae bacterium
TATAATTATATGATTTATATTCTATTTCACCACCGGTTATACTTCCACTAAAATCATTACTGTGATACTGAACTTTTAGTTTAAGTTTTGGTTTTATTTCTCCCCACTTGGAAACAATCATATCACCTTTGGCAAATATTTTTAACTTTATATTTTTTGCCTCACCATTTTTTAATGTGTCTTTAACAGTTTCCATTTTATAAGACAATTTAGAGTTATCGCTTAATGATATCTCAAAAGATATATTCTTTTTATAGAAAACCGGATTTAATTCCAGCAAATATTCTGCCGGCATTTCTGCCATAGGTAATCTTTCAATCTGATGAGAAATAGTATTTGTGAACATTCCTACAATATCCAATTCATCTTGTGATTTAACAAGTGTATCAAACTTCTTACTGTTTTTATTCCAAGATATTTCGTCTAAAATAGTTCCGTCTTTTTTATAGACTTTCAACACAATCATATCATCAACGGTTTTAACAACAATATAATGATGAATTGATTTTGTATATGCAAGCAAAGTACTTTTCCCAACATCATATAAAGAAGCACCCGAACCACCGGTAGTTATATATGTAACAGCTTTGGAATTTGGTTTGTCATTTGGTCGTACAGGATAAAACCGTTCGTAAAGATGTGAATGTCCGGCAAAAACAATATCAATATTATATTCGGTAAAGAGCTCCGGCCAAATTTCTCTTCCCCAAGCTGAACGATGACCACCAAGATTATAACAAGGACGATGCATATAAACAAAGTTCCACTTCATTTTGGACTTGCTCATATCTTTTTTAAACCATTCTATCATCTCTTTGTTATAAGGATATCTATAATCCAAAACAACAAAATGTGCGTTTCCAAAGTTATAAGAGAACCATATTTTTTTATAATTCTTATGGGGGAAGAAAAAATGAGTAAATAATTTCCCTTCGTCTCCGTCATCTTCGCCGGCTTCATGATCACCGACCGAAGGAATAAAAGGAATATGATTAATTACATTACCGGCAACATTAAAAAAATATTTTTCCCATTGTTGAAACACACCGCCATTTCTAACCAAATCACCAACACTAATTATTAAGTTGGGTTCATCTTGATTAATATGTTTTGCAATTTCGGCAAATATTTTTGGATGAGATCTACTATCACCGGTAACAACAAATGTAAATGGATTATTTTCATTAACATCTGTATTGAAATATGAGATTCTACTTTTTGTTGTATCGGAAATAACTTGATAAAAGTACTTTTCTCCATTTATCAGATTGGAAAGTTTTACTTCAAATAAATACCTATCACTTACTTTTCCTAATAAGCTGGAAACCTTAATATTACTTAACTTTTTAGTAAGTCCATACCTAACATTAAATGCCAAAAGGGAATCGCTTTCCCAGCGTACAACAATAGAGTTTGCTTTTGGTTCAGCTAAGTAAGGACCTTTGGTTATTTTTTGAGCGAAAAGATTCTTGGTAAAACAAACTAAAAAAACTAATATTAACGTTTTGCATAAATTATCAATTTTTCTTTTTTCTATAAAAAGGCTTTTAATTTTCATTATTTCACTTTCATATTTTTAGGGTCCCAATTAATAAACTTGTTTTCAAAATAACTGTTGTTACAAGCCAAAGCAGGAGCGGCAGCACGTAAACCGAAGACTGAATCTTCAACAATAGTGGTTCCCCTTCTTATTGCATTATAAAAATTTGCGTGATGGTCATAATGAGCACCTCTATATCCATCTTCAACTTTATAAACCAATTCTTTAGGAGGAAGCATTTTTTTACGCGGCGAAACTTTTGATTTTGCTTCAGCTGCTTTGCCTTTTAAGAATGCATCTTGCGGATCATTTTTTTCATTTGTACGTAAAACAACTTTGTCCCACATTACGTTCATTGAACCGTCACTTCCTACCAAACGTAAATATGTTGTACCGGAAGTACCGTCAACAAAGTTACATCTTAATGAAAGATCAAAACCGGGATGTTGTTTTGTTTCGGGATAGTCAAACATTCCAAGTAAAACATCGGGAACTTCCCTTCCGTCCTTCCAAAAACGCAATCCACCCATCGCAGCAATTTTTTGCGGACCAAACGACGAAGTAATAAAATGTAAACTGGAGAAAAGATGAACAAATAAATCTCCGGCCATTCCTGTTCCGTAATCAAGATAGTTTCTCCATCTGAAAAATCTTAAAGGATCAAATGGTATATAATCATAATCTTTAAGAAAACGTTTCCAATCAACAGTAGAAGGAGAAGCATCTTCCGGTATTTTATATTGCCACGCACCCGTTGGAGAATTACGTGCCCAAAAACCTTCGGCATAATTAAGTTGGCCAATTGCACCATCTTTTAGCAGCTCTTTTGCTTTTTCATTTCCTAAAGAACTTAAGCCTTGACTACCCACTTGAAAAACAACTTTATTTTTCTTTTGAGCTTTAATAACATCGTAACCTTCTTCAATAGCGTGCACCATTGGTTTTTCGCAATAAACATGTTTTCCTTTGTTCATTGCATCAACGGATATTTTTTGGTGCCAATGATCAGGTGTTCCAATAATAACAGCATCAATATCATCACGTTCAAGAATTTCTTTATAATTTTTAGTTGTAAAAATATCTTTACCCCATTTTTCTTTTGCAGCTTCAAGTCTTCCATCATACAAATCGCATGCAGCAACTAATTTTACACCCGGTATTTTTAATGATGTTCTTACATCAGAAGAACCCATTCCTCCGGCACCAATTACTGCAATTTGTATATTATCATTTGCAGATATATTATCTTTGAATTTTATTTTACTTTTAGATTTCAAAATAGTAATACTCCTGTCCTTAGCGCTTAATACTGTTGGAGCTGCAACTACTGCCAAGGAACCTATAGCTGCCTTTTTAATGAAATCTCTTCTGTTGGTATTTTTCTTTTTCATTTGTTCCTCACTTGTTTATCTATATTAAAATATAAAAAATTATTCATGTAAATTACATTCTCTTAAGTTTCCATCCATTTTTTCAGTTTATCGCTTTCTATAATTTTTTCAATCACTTTCATGTTATTAACCGCATCTTGAAGTTGTGTAGGAACCTCTGTATTTTCTAAAATAGCTTTGGCAAATAAATCTGCTTGTATAGTATATTGATTACAAGGGTTAAAACTAATTTTTTCAGTTATGCCATCTTTATGTAAAAATATTTTTGCCGGTTTATTTGCAATAGGATTAAATGGTAATTCAAATTCTATTATTCCTTCTGTTCCAAATATTTTAGCTTGTTGCATTTCTTGTAATTGGATTGAAGAAAAAAAAGAAGATGTACCTTCTTTAAACTTTAGAATTGCATTTGCTATTGAATCAACTTTAAACTGCGAATGATATTCAATACATCCCAAAACTTTTTCAGGTTCTGAATCAAATATAAATCGTGAAAGAGAAATTGGATAGCATCCGATATCCATAAGACTACCGCCGCCAAACTTTTTATTATTTACTATGCTCTCAGGATCATCATCATAAAATGAGAAAGAGGATTGAATGGTTTTTAATTTCCCAATTTCTCCACTACTAATTAGTTCTTTTGCTTTTATCCACTGCGGATGATACTTATACATAAAAGCTTCCATAATTTTTAGATTTGGATATTTAAGTGACTCATGTAATAATTCCTCAGCCTCTTGACTGCTGAGAGCAATTGGTTTTTCAACAAGGACATGCTTACCTGCTTGAAGTGCTTTTATAGCCCAAGGGACATG
>JALSNL010000165.1 GCA_026987055.1 Melioribacteraceae bacterium
AATATTTTCCTTGTACTTAACCCAAAGTTCACCATCGCTAAAATGTTTTAATTCAACATTTCCCAGGGAAATACCAAGATAGTCTGCAATTTTTTTTGCCAGTTCAGGGTTAGAAGACCCTGAAAAAATCATTATTGGACCGGTTGCCATTTAAAAATATTCCTTAACGCAAGAAACCACAAAGTAATTTACAAATATACGCAAAACACTTTGTGATGTCAAATAAAGAGCAGTAATTCTGAGTTAAAAATTTATTGAACGGTTAAGCATGATGTAATATGTGTTTAACCGCCAAATAATATACAAAGTTGAAAGGGTTTTACGGGGTTCGTCGGACAAATACAAGTTGGGGAAGCTATATTATTTTGGCAATATACCGTCAATGATTTGGTTTTCGCAAAAGGTTCAGGGCTCGGATTATAATATTTTTCATATTGTCCGAAGAACTTCCACAAAAAAAGAGTATTTTTTGCAACTGTTTGTGAGAAATATCTCGCTAACAAATAATTAAGAGATTCTTTATTTGTCACGAATGACAAATATTAGCTCTCGGTTTTCAGTTCGCAGATTCTTACAGAAAAACCAATTTGGGTTGAATATACTTACAGTCCCAACTATACAAAATGCTGTATGTTTTTCAGTTTTATAGGCGACTTAGTAGTAGCGAGTTTTCTTTTTATTATCCTTCTTTTGGATTTTGATTTTCTAATAAATTCACTAATTTTTTTTCTTTCGTCATTTGTCAATGGTGGACTTTGGATTAGAAAATCAACTCCTTTTGGTTCTTTTATATGTGCCATAATTAAAATGTTTTAAAATATTTTTCAACTAATTTTCTTGAAGCAAATGTTTCAATTATCATTCTTTGGTTCATAAAATGATATGCTCCTAATGTTTTTTCATAGTGTTTAATTAATTGTGTTTTTGCTGTAAAAGCAACAAATCCTTCATAACCTTTTTGAAAAGACAGTTTACAAGCATAAGCAACTAAATTCCCTGCAACTCCCTCATATAATTTATTTTTACCGATATTGAAAGGTGCACTTTCCAATAAATTTATAAAAATATGATCATTTTCAACTGTGATACTTATCAGCCCTTGAACAATGTTCGGATTATTCACAATTGTTAATTTATAAACTTCTCTTGATAAATCTTTATATTCATTTTTCCAGTTAAAGTTCCAACAATTTTTTTTTTGAACTGTTTTTAAATCCGCTTTTGTTAAGACCGAAATTTCAGTTTGGAAACAGTCACCGGAGATAGTATTAAAGATTGAGTTAGTTAACCTATCAATAATGAAATCTAGTTCTACATTCTGTTTTTTTAACATGTATAAAGATACTCATTTTTCGTAAATTTTTCTTATAACGAGTGATTTTTTTATGATTGTAAATAAAAGCTTTCCTGCAAAAATAGTATAGATTAATTCTTAGTATGAATTTTTTTTATTTTCGGTCTGTTTATATTTTACATTTTGTTTCTTCCGTAAAATTAAAAATTATTTATTTCCTCTTTTTTGAAAATAAAAATATTATAACAATTAAAATTACTGCTAAAGACAAATAATATATTAATCTTGGAGTTTCTTTTAACTTAAAAGGAATGTAGGTTGCTGTTATTGTTTTTCCGTTTCCAATATCATCAGGAGTAAATTCCCATACTAATTTGTTTCTAGATAAAGAATTCGCGTTATGACTGATAATATTGCCGGGTAAGTAATAAGTATATTTTATTTTTACCGGGATATTTATTGAATCTATACTTGTAGTTACCGGTTGAATGAATTGGGAGAAAACTTTAGTGTTTTTTTCTCCGTCTTTTATAGAAAGTGAAGCTCCTTTGAAAAAAGGTAATAAATTTAATGAATCAAAATTTGTGAATTCAAATTCTATTTGTGCATGTATTGTGCTATCGGAATTATTTCTAAAAACTTTTACAAAATTTATTTTATTAAATGTAGCTGTAAAATTAGTTTTTAGGCTATCTTTATTAAATAATCCTAATTTTGTAAAAAAAAGCGAATCTATTTTGGGAACTGATTTTTTCCAGTAATGTATAAACATCTTACCGGAATTATCTGTTTTTATTGTAGTAACTTGAGTATAGTTTAGGCACGAAGTTAAAGTTACAGCAATTATTAATAGTAAGATGTAGGTGATTTTTCTATTTTTCATTTGTGTTATTTTTTTATAAGTAAAAAGTAACAAATAAGGAATAATTAAAAATATTTTCTTTTAAGCAATAATAATGTAAATTTGCGACTTAAAAAAGTAGGATATAAATTATGCCAACCTATGAATATAAATGTTTAAAATGTAATTATGTTTTTGAAGAATTTCAAAAAATGACTGACGCTCCTTTAACTAAGTGTCCAAAATGTAAAGGAAAGGTAAAAAGATTAATCGGTGCAGGTTTAGCTCCTATTTTTAAAGGTAGCGGTTTTTATGAAACGGATTATAAAAAATCAAGCAATGGTAATGGAACTTCTTCCAAAGCTACAAAACCCAAAGCATCTAAATCCAAAGAAACAAAAACGGAAAAGAAAACTACCGATAAAAAATAGTTCCGGGAATCATTTGTTAAAAATCTAGTCCGATAGAAATATAATATTTAGGACCCGAAAAGTTTTGCAGATCATAAGTCCAAGCAACATCAAATTTCCAAAGGAACATAAAATAAATTCTAGCACCGAATCCTGTTCCAATTAGTAAATCGTTAGTAACAGTTTGATCGAAAGCATTTTTTGTAAATAGTTTTAGATTTTTATTTTTCTCCCAAGCAGAACCAACATCAAGAAAAGCTACACCCATAATGTTTCTGAATAATATTGGCAATGGTCCGGTAACCAAATATCTAATAAGCGGCATTCTTAATTCAAGATTTAGCAGCGAATATTTTGTTCCGAGTTGTTCTGCATAATTGTAACCGCGCAAAGGCATTGCAGGTGTTAGGAATAGAAAGTCTGCAGCAGAACTAAGCGGAATATCTCTTGTTGCAAAAGTTCTGTTTATCCAACTTTCCGTTCCGCCAAGAAAAAATCTTTGAGGATTTGCTCCACCGGAGTATCCGCCGGAAAATTTTATGGCAAAAGAGTAATCATAAAAAAATCTAAAATATTTTCTGTAATCCCATGTTATGGAATAAAAGCTTCTTTTTTTATCTGTAAAACCGGGGTTACCAAAAAGACTAATTTTATAACGTTCACCTTGTATTGGCGAAGTGTAACCCCACATAGTATTATCTTTTACATAAGCGATAGACGGTATAATAAAAGTTTCTTTTTCTATAGGTTCTGCAAGTACATCAAGATTTTCTTTGGAAACTCTTTGCACACTAAGACTGGCATCTATTCTATGGAAAGTATTTATAGGTAAACTGGCAGATGTAAAACCACCGAAACTTCTAAATCTATAAAGAGCAACACCATAAGGACTGTTAAGCAAAACAAACCTTGCCGTATGGTAAGCTTGAAAACCATAATTAATTCTTTTAGGTAAATAATAATATGCTAATCCGTAGTCACTATTTTTTAAATCAATTTGTAAACTGGTTGTTCCAATTAAACGATGATTTCCAAGTACATCGCTGAAAGAAAGAACCGTTGTACCAAGTACGCCATAAAGAGAACTAAAGCCTGCATTGGCATAAATTAAATCCGGTGAAAAGTTTACTTTATATTTATTTACAAGAAAGTTTCCTTCGTCGTCCAATTTTTCCGAAAAGAGTGATTTTTGGGAAGATATATTTGTTGTATCCGTACTTGAATTTTCATTAGCAAAAACGTAACCGCTATAATCTTCGATTGTTGTTGTGTCTAATTGAGGTTTGCCGTAATCAATTATTTGTCCGGTAAAAATGCTGGGGTTAATACTTTCCGAAGTGTCTTCTTTCTCAACCGGTTTATAAATAAATTCTTTCCCGTCTGATATTGAAATTTCTTCTACGGTTTCATTTGAATCAATGGGAGTTTCGGTATTGTAAAACTGGCTCATGTATTCGGTCATTTCTATATGGTCAACTTTTTTTAATAGGAAAGGATTGTTTATTAGAAAAACGTTATAGCCCGATTTAAAAAAGGTTGAGAAAACTAATTTTTTTGTGTCTTTAGAAATTGACATTGAAGAAATACCATTCAGAGAATTTGTTAAAGGAATAGCATCCAAATCAAGTACCGAAGAAACCGTATCGGAATTTTGTAAAACTATTCTTTTTTTGTAGAGGTTATCAATTCCGTTATAATCCGATATAAAAATAATTTCCTTTCCATCGGAAGAGAACACTGCCGATTTTTCGTCGCTAAATTGCCAGTCGGTTAATCGTGTAATTTTTTTAGATTCAATATTGATGCTAAACAAATCCATTTGATATGAATCCAGCTTTGCCATATTGTATCCGTCTTGCGGAAAAGTATTTTTAGTTAAACTACCGCGATCGGATGAAAAAACTATAGTTTTACTATCGGGAGACCAGCTTGGAAGATAATCACTAAAAATATCGTTAGTCAAATTTGTTACTTCTTTTGTTTTAAAATTATAAATATAAATATCGGATTGATGTGCATTGCTTCCTAAAAAGGCTATATAGTTGCTATCCGGCGACCAGCTAACAGATTCAATTCCGGGGAGTTTGAAAGGAAGATTATAATCATCATCTTTTTCGGTATCAATAATTTTAATAACATCGTAACCTTCGCTTTTGCTGGAAAGAGCAATTTGTCTATTATCCGGTGACCAAGTTAAAGAGGGGAAAAGTACATTTAATTCTTCCAGATTTTCGGTAGTTCCGCTTTCAATAACTTTTTTTATCTCTTTTCCGTCAAATGAATTTATTAAATATACATCCAAGTAAATATCTCTATCGGAAATTATAACAATTTTATCTCCTTTGGGAGAAATAGCCGGACTTGTGTTGTAAAAACCACCAAGCTTTTTATGGTCGGTTAATCTTTTGGCAAATTCTTCAGGGTCTTTTCTTGTAGCAACTTCGGGCCAAAATCTTTTTTTAATGCTTTTTTTCCACTTTTCATTTAATTCTTCAAGGTCTATTCCAATAGAAGCCTTAAAGCCTTTTTTTACACTGCCTTTTGCTTTTACACTGTATAATAATTCTCCTACCTTTTCAATACCGTAAGTATCGGCTATATATTTGAATAAAGCTTGTCCGCCTCTGTAGGCAAAATAACCACTTAAATTTTTAATATCCGGTAAATATTCATTAATAGCAGCATCTCTTATAAACATATCGGAATTGGTTTCCCAACCGCTGGAAATAAACTCAGCCATTCCTTCGTGATACCAAATAGGTAGTTGAAGAGTGATTCCTTTTGCAATAATATTTTGGATTGTACCGCCATATAATAAATCTCTCATAACAGCGTGTACCAATTCATGATGAATAACATGTTTGTACTTGCTGTAAGAACCTTCAAAAGGGAAAACCACTCTATTTTTAAATGGCTCTGTAAAACCGCCAATACCTTGCGATAAATATCCGTCGGAAGTATTTGTTTCTTGAAACTCGTTATGTGAGTTATAAACTATAAGAGAGATTCTGTTGTTAATTTGGTAATTTAATTTTTCTTCTATGTCGGCAAGTGCTTCTTCGGCAGAAGTAGCGGCATATTCGGCAGCATCATTTCCATCTTCGGTAAAATAGATATCAAAATGTTTTGTTTGGATGTAGCTCCAATCGTGTTCTCTATATTGAACTTTATTTTTCCCGAATTGCGAAAATATATTTGTATATAAAATAAACAGTAATAACAGAATAATTTTAGTACGAAACATTTTTATGCCTTTTTTTATATCCCCAAAGTTACGGTTTTTAGAAATTTTGAATTATTAACTTTTGGTTTAATAATAATTTTCTAATTTCTAAAAATATGATAATAATTTAGTAAATAAACCGCTGAAAAATTAGAGTATAAAGTATAATAAATAAAAGCGAAGCATAATTTTAACTATTACACTTTTAATCCTTACTACCTATAATGGAAATACAAGTTTATAAGTGTATTAGATATTTATACTAAATTTAGAATTTTTCAGATGTTTCTATAAATTTATTAAAGTTAACGTTTTATTATATAAATAAAAAAATGATTATAAAAGAGTAAAATCAATCTCTCTTTTTTCTTCATTAACTCTTTTTAATTTAACTTTAATTTTATCTCCAAGTCTAAATTGCTTACCTGTTGAAGTCCCTTTTAAGGAGTAAGTTTTTTCATCAAATACATAATAGTCATCATCTAAATCTCTCATGTGAACCAGACCTTCGGCAAGTGTGTCATTCAACTCAATAAAAATTCCAAAATGCGTTACGCCGGAAATAATTCCATCAAAAGTTTCACCGATTTTGTTTTGTAAAAATTCTATTTGTTTTAGTTTAATTGATAATCTCTCTGCATTTATTGCATTACGTTCCATTAAGGAAGAATGCTCACAAATATCGTCTAAACGTTTCCAACCGAATTTATTAGGCTGTTTGCTAATGTAATCGTAAATAAGTTGATGAGCAATAAGATCGGGGAAACGTCTTATTGGCGAAGTAAAATGAGAATAATATTTAAATCCCAGACCGAAATGCCCTATATTTTTAGTTGAATAAACAGCTTTAGCCATTGAGCGAATAGCAATTTCGTTTATTACCGCTTCTTCTTTTGTGCCGGCAACACTTTCTAAAAGTCTTTGTAATTCGGCAGATTTATTTTGAGCCATAGGATTAAATTTATATCCAAGTGAATTTACAAAGTTTGAAAATTCCATAAATTTTTCTTCACTAGGCAAATCATGCACTCTGTAAATAAACGGATATTTATCTTTTCCTTTGTTTTTATTTACATGTGCCGAAATAATTCTATTTGCCAATAGCATAAATTCTTCAACAAGTTGATGACTTTCGTTAGATTCTTTTAGTTTAATTTCAGTCGGAGTTCCATTATCGTCAAGTATAAATTCTATATCCGGTGTAGTAAAATTTATGCTTCCTTTTTCAGTTCTTTGTTTACGTAATATTCTGGCAAGTCTATTAATTTCAAGTAATTCTTCTTTAAAATCACCTTTCTTTTTTTCTAAAATTTCTTGTACTTCTTCGTAAGTAAATCTTCTTTTACTGTTTATAATTGTTTTACGAATTTTATAATTAATTTGTTTGCCTTGCGGTGTAAACTCTACAATAACAGAAAATGTTAATCTGTCTTCATTAGGAACAAGTGAACAAATATTATTTGATAATTTTTCCGGAAGCATTGGAATTACTTTGCCTACTAAGTAAACACTTGTTGCACGTTTTTCAGCTTCTTTAAAAATTGCACTGCCTTTTTGAAGGTAATGACTTACATCCGCAATGTGGATGCCAACCAACAAATTATTGTTGGGTAATTTTTCCAATGAAATTGCATCATCAAAATCTTTTGCGGTTTTAGGGTCAATTGTAATAACAGGCTTGTTTCTGAAATCCAAACGTTTGGCAATTTCACTTTGCGGTATTTGGTTCGAGAGATTATTTGCCTCGTTAGTAACCGATTTTGAAAATTTATAACGTAAACCAAATTCTTTGGCAATAGAAGCAATTTCCGCATCGTAAGTACCGGCTTTACCTAATACTTCTGTTATTTTCCCTTCGGGATTTAGTTTGTCCGATTCCCAAACAATTTTAGCAACTACAACTTTATCGCCATCTTTGGCTTTTTTTAAATTATTGGCTGATATATAAATATCCCTATGAATAGCGGCTTCATCAGGCTCAACAAAATAGAAGGATTTGGATTTCTTGAGTGTCCCAACAATTTCTTTTCTTGCTCGTTTTATAATATTTGTTATTTGACCTTCAACATTTTTCCCTGTTCTTTTGGCAAATAATACTACTTCAACTTTATCGCCGTGAAACGCTGTAGATAAATGTTTTTCCGAAACAAATACATCTTTTTGATTTTTATTATCGGGTATTACGAATCCGTAATTTTGTCCGTTTATAAGTTGAAGAGTCCCAATAAACTTCTTTTTCGATTCTCTGTTTAGCTTAAACCGTTTCCCATTTTTCTTAAGAAAATCTTCTTTTACAAGTGTGTGAAGAATTTCTTTGAACTTGTTGTATTCGGTTAAAGATTTGATTTTAAATTTTTTAGCAAGAGCTTTGGGCTTAATTGCTAAATTCGGATTGTTTGTAAAAAACAGCTTGATTTTTTTTTTCATATTAAAATGCCAGTTTAAATTTTAGACCTAGTTCTTGAATTTTTCTTTCGTCGTACGTTGGTACAATCGGATCTTTTTGTTGAATCCTTATTAAAAAATTTGGATTGAAAAGATATTCCACTTTTATATCTGCTTTTTCCGCTTGAAAATATTTTGTATTACCGCCAAATGAATATCGTACATTGTTATATTTACCGGAAAATAAAAACTTGTATGAATTTTCTACTGTATTTCTTTGAACTCTAATATTGTTAATAATACCTCCCCAAATACTATTAAGATATGATGTAAGTTGCGAACCTAATAAAGAGAAGGCTGTGTTTTCCGTCCAAGAAGTACTGATTGTAGATTTTTGCTCTTCTGTAAGATTTAAGCTTAATTGTCCAAGCAATATAAAGGTTAATGCATTTGCCGCATCATAACGCGGATCGGGAATGTCATTGTCTATTTGTGTACGTCCAACATAAACCAAAAGGTTGTTTTTGTCATTAGCCAAATTTTCTCCTAATTCCGATAGGGGAGAATTCATTCTAAGTTTTACAGCTACATCTTCAGTTTTATTAGTGCCTTCAAAGTTTTCAATTTCCCCGATGTAAGTAGCAACAATATCCAGATGCGGATTAGTAACATCGCTTTCAAACCGTATGCTTCCTTTTGCATCAAATGTTTTAAAAAATTCCAGTCTTGAACCTTCCAATAATTGAAGTGTTCCTTGAGTTTTGAATTCATTGTTGATACTTTGAAATTCCAATTTACCTGTAGTTTCTATATGAAGTTTTTGGTTTAATTCCGGGAACATTAAAAAGTCAAAAGAAACAATATTTTTAATTATAATATTGGTTTTAAAATCAAAGTTACTTTTTTCTTTGAAATTATTACTCTTATTCTTTTTAAATAAACTCAAAATATTTCTAAATACTTGTTCGTTTTTATTAACATTAGTTGTGTCTTTAACATATTTATAAATTATCTGAGAATTTTCTCCTTTGGCTTTTTCTTTTGAAGCATATATTAAATTAGCTTTTTTAACTAAAACATTTCCGTCAAAATTAAATCTGCCATTTTCATAAATAAACTTCCAATTGTTATCCGTTTTAATAAATAAATCGCCATAGATGGATGCTTTTCTTGTTTTGGATTTTTTCCCTAATAATGCCAAATCTCCGTTTATAGATACATCAATTTTACTAAAGGGTAACTTTTTCAATTCTACAAAACCGCTGCCGTACATCTTTCCTTTATATTTGGAACCGGTATAGTTATATAAAACCAAACTATCAATAATAGCTTTTTGGTCTTTAAAAGTTGAGTTAATATCTAATTTATAATCCAAATTATTATCTCTGTATGTAAAAAGTCCGTTTTTAAGTTTCATAAAACCTTTGGATTGTAAATTTTCCAATGTTCCGGTAATATCAACATCCGCAATAATTTTACCACTTTGATTTTTTATGTAAGGAAGTAAATTTGCGAATGTAGCTAAATCAAAATTATTGGCTTTTAGAGAAATAGAAAGACTCTTTTTGTTGGAAATAAATTTTGTACTATCCAAGTAGTTTATATTAAGCGGTAAATTTCCATTTGCAGAAAAAAGAATATTTTTACTTAAATGATTTTTATTTGCAAAATTTATATCAAAAATTCCTTTGTTATTAGAATAGTTAAAAGATGAAACAAGGTCTCCGAAGTTAATTCCGTCATAAGCTAAGTTATCCACATATAAATTAGAATTTATAACAGGCGAAGTTAATGAACCGGAAGAATTAATTTTAAAATTTACATTAGCATTAATAGGCTGTTGGTTATCATTTAGAAAATATTTGGTAAGTATTTTGCCCGATAAATTATTTATTTTAACTTGTACGTTATGTGTATCGTCATTATTGATTTTTCCTTCCAAACTTAGTTTTGTATTTTTGTTAGATAAAATTATATTTTCTAATTTTACTCCGGTATCGTCAAAAAGAATTTTATTCGGCTTATCTGTTTCCCATTCAATGTTTTTATAATCAACCAAAATATTATCAAAAATAATTTCCTGTTTATCTCCAAGAGTATTTATATTACCTTCTAATTCAGTTGCAAGATTATTGCCAACATTAAGAGAGGTATTAAAAAACAGTTTGTTTTTATTAAAAATAAAATCTGCGGTAATATCTTTTAGTTCTACACCTGCATATACTTTTTCACCTTCCAAAGAAATTGTACCGAAAATTTTATTGTAAGTAGTTATTCTATTATCCCTGCTAAAATTAAGGTTTGCTTTTACGTTAGATAAATAAATTATATTGTCTTTTTTCTTATTTAACAGATTTTCAATATTTACATCTGTGGAAATTGAAAAATTTGCCGAATCATTTTTAACTTTTCCTGTACCTAGACCGGATACGTCAAGTCTTTCATTTTGTAAAAACAAAGCAATTAAAGAGAAATCCTTAAACTTAAAATTAAAGTTAAATTCCAAAGGCTCTTTTACAATATCCGGAATTTCCGAAGTATTTACAGAAATAATTTTTTTATTTTCTACAATGGGATTAAGTTCATTAATTTTTTTGGAAATATTATCCGTAATAATAATTGTTTGGTAACTTAAAATATCAATAGCTTTTTGCAAAGAGAATTTTCCGTTAATATTAAAATCAACAAAATCGGAAACCAAATTTATAGTTCGCTCATCCGATTTTTTATTGAGAGCCAAATTAATTTTTGATTCATCTAATTCAATACCTCTTAAAAAAGAAGGCTCAAGTTTTATATTGTAATTCCCAATTAAATCATCAATCTCTAAATTTTTTCCTTTGGCAGAAAAAGTAAAATTAAGATTTGAAGAATCACTAGGCTGATTTGTAAAAGTTTCTAAATTTAAACCTTCTATTTGTCCTATTAAATCGTAATTAGGCTCTTTGGAATCTGTCAAATCCAATACACCAAGTACACTGGTGTTTGCATTGTTTATAATTGAAGTTAAATTAAGTCTTATAATTTTAGAATCTGCCGAACCGTTTAGAGATAATGAATCAATACTAATTTTATCATATTTAGAAGAGTTTGCTAAAATATCCAAATTAGTTTCCATCGTATTCGGATCAAACCCTTTACCTTTTATGTTGCCCGAACTATTTAGCTTTGTAACTGCTCCGATAATTGGATAGAGATTTAGTTTTTTAGTATTAAAATTTATATCGTATTGCATTTCTTTTTTAGTTAAATCCATAAAAGTATTTAAAAAGATTTTTCCGTTGCCAACATTGCTATTAAGTATTGAATGAAATCTTAACGGCTCTCCTTTAAAACTAATATTAAGATTCTTAAATAAAAGACTATCATAATGAGGAATTGCAATATCCGGCAGTAATTTGGTTATATCGGATTCCACAAGTTCGGAATTAGATAAATTCACATCGAAAAAGAGTTTTTCCGGGATATGTAAATTTCTTACTTTTCCTTTAAGTGCCAAATGAGTGTTAAGATAATCTACCTTAAATTTATTTACATCAAGATTGCCGAAATATCCTTGAGCGTCTATATTAAAATTTGCTTTCCCTTTAAGAATATTTGTTGCATCAATAAAAGTAGAAAGATCATCAAAATTAAATGGCTTTGCTATTGCTTTTATCCGGATAGGATATTTTTTGAAATCTTTTAGTTTAACATTTCCAAGTAAATTTAAACTGTCAATTTTTGCATCAAGATTTATAAAACTACTATCGGAGTTTAATACTAAATTTTTTACTTGTGCATATTCTTTTGTTAGTTCAACTACACAAGAAAGCTTTTTAAGTTTAAATGAATTAAAATTTGGGCTGACCGAAAAATTATTTAAGTATAATTTTATTTTAGAAGTAGAAAAGTTAGCATAAATTTTAGCATCTAAGAATATGTTTGAAAATCTAAGATCATCATAATTTAAATGATTATAAAATTTTTGCGAATTACGGTTTTTATAAGTTTGCCTTACAAAATTAACATTATGAAAAATCAGATTGTTTACTTGAATTACAAAAGGGAAAGTAGAATTTTTATTTTCAACTAAACTAGTGTCTGTTTGTGTTGTATCGGAATTTTTGGCAAGTGTTAAAAAATCCCATTTTCCTTTGTCGTTTTCTCTCATATTTATTAGAGCATCTCTAACGGAAATTTTTCTAATAAGAATTTTTTTTAGTAATAAGTGTAAAGGACTTGTTTTAATTCCTATTTCCTTCGCATTAAGTAAAGTATCACCCTCGGAATATAAAACCGTATTATGTAAAATTACAGATGATAAAATAGAGCCGTTTATTTCTTCAATATGAATATTGGCATTTAGTGATTCGGTAACTTGATTTGTAATTTGCTTTCTTAAATATTCCCTAAATGTTTTTGTTTGAGAAAACCCGAAAAAAATTATAAGCAAAAAAAGAGTAAAACCTACAAGTCCTATAAAAAAATTTACGGTTTTATGAAAAACCGATCTTTTTTTTCTTTTACGTATTATTTTTTTTTTATGTGTTTTACTTTTGCCCATGTGGTTCAAGTTTTATATCAATACAACTTCCGTTTTGGATAATTCAACAATCTGTAAAAGATTTCATTTCCAATAAAATAAATTGGAGTTTAAAAGCAAAGTTCCTGCTAAAGCAATATTGGCATGGAATAACATTGTTAAACATTCCTTTGAGCAAGTAATATTAGTTATTCAAGTTTTATCTATATGAATCTAAAATTTTTTTTATAATATTTGTTGTTGATTGTTGAGAAACAAACTCAATACGTTTTACTTCGCCGCCGTTTTTTTCTACGGTTTCCCGTCCTACAATTTTATCAATTGACCAATCGGCACCTTTAACAAGAACATCCGGTAATAACATATCAATAATTTTTTGCGGTGTATCATCTTCAAATATCGTAATGTAATCAACCGATCTTAAATTTGATAAAACAAAAGCTCTTTCATTTTGAGGTACAATCGGTTTCTTTTCTCCTTTTATTCTTTTTACCGAAGCATCGCTGTTAAGAGCCAAAAATAAAACATCTCCGCATTGACGTGCTTTTGCCAGGTAATCTACATGTCCGGCATGCAGAATATCAAAAACTCCGTTAGTAAAAACAACTTTTTTATTTTGCTCTTTCAGTGATTTTCTAATTTTTAATAATTCTTCAATTGGTGTAATTACATTTTCCACATCAACCCTATAAATTTTTAATATTACTTTTTATTAAAATCAGCAACAATATTGTTACTTAACGGAATCTTAAAAATTCCATTGTTGGTTCCCACCCACATATTGGTTCCGTCAAAATGTAAGGCATTTACATTGTTTGGAATTTCAGATTCTTTTACTAAAATTATTGAATTGGAAACTCTATTAATAATTGCAATTCCTTTCCCAATTTCAAATTTTTTTTCGGGATTAAATTTATAAACAGCTACCCAAATATAATTTCCGGCAAGTTCCAAATCTAAAATGCCATTCCCCGGTAAACCATTATGTTCATCAAATTTAGTCCAGTCGATTTCTCTGTTGAATTTATATAATCCTCCAACATTAAATTCAGGATTATCGTTGGTTACAAATTCATTAGTTCCGTACCAAATATTATTCTGTTCTGTTAACATAGAGGAAATTGAAACTTGTTCTCCTTCGTTGTTAAAGAAGTCGTTGTTATTATCAAAAAAAGATAATCCGCTTTTTTTCTTTAGATTTCCTTTCATGTTAAACTTGTGAAGTCCGGCTTCAGTTCCAATCCATAAAAGACTATCTCCATCTAAGTATAATGATTTTATTGAATTTGTTTTGTCGTTATTATCTACTGTTAAATTATAATCGTAATATTTTCTTCTACGCAAATTATACTTGGAAAGGAATTTGAATCTTCCAATCCAAAGCGTTTTGTTTTTTTTATCGTATTCTAAAGCTCTTATCCAATTTCCGTATTGGCCTCCTTTGGAAAATGTTTTCTTTTTCCATTTATATCTTTTTTTATCGTAAATGTAAAGACCATTTGCAGAACCTGCCCAAATATATCTTGGACTTGTTTCAATACAATAAAAGAAATTTTGTTTTAATCTTCTATTAGATGTGGAAAAATTTATCCACTTCTTTTTCCAAAAGATATATCTGAAAATTCCATTGCCTTCTGTTGAAACCCAAATATCTTTAGCATCATTTTTAATATCGGTAATTTTAACTCCATCCAAAAATTTTTCTATCTTTTGTGTCTGCG
>JALSNL010000166.1 GCA_026987055.1 Melioribacteraceae bacterium
TTTCCGGCAATTGTAAAACTCTTAACAAAGGGATAGTAACTAATTATATTATTTTCCGGAAGAATCTTTTCTAATTTTTGCGCATAAGTAAAAGCAAATTCTATTTTATTAAACGGTTTAAAAGAAACATTCGTTTCTATAAAAATTTTTCCGGCAAAGGATGTTTGAGAAGGAAGATTGCCCTGAATGTTTCCCAAACCAATTCCACCGCCAATTGCAATATTATTAAATTGAGCAAATGTGGAAGAAGCAAAGAAAATAAGTAATATGTATATATAATTATGTTTCATTTTTATTTGTTAGAATATCTGAAAAATCAAAATTAATAACAAAATAGGCTGTCCGGTGTAACATTGCTAACATTTTTCATGATTTCCTTTTCCTTAATAAATTTATTTTTTTCATAAATAATTTTACTCTATTACTATCCACGCTATTTTTCCAATCGCCTTTTTTCTTGAAGTATGAACCAATAATCATTGCATCACATAGTGGAAAATATTTTTCTACATTTTCAATTGTTATACCGGAACCAATAATAACCGGCAGTTTAGAACTTTTTTTTACACTGAGCAAATCCGAAGGTTCAACTTCTTTTCCCGTAGCAACTCCGGTTACAATTAAACCGTTGCTCAAAAAGAATTCGGCTGCGTGTGCGGTTTCTTCAATTGTAACATCGGATGTAATTGAATGCGAGCTGTGTTTCTTTTTAATATCTGTAAAGACCAAAATATTTTCGGCACCAATCATTTTTCTGTAACGTAAAATTTCTCCGGCATTAGATTCTATTATTCCTTCGTCTGCAACATGAGCAAACACAAATCCTTCCGCTCTTATAAAATCAATTCCGGAGGCATGTGCCGCCGCAATAGCTTCTTTATTTGCTCCGGCAAGTATTTGTATTCCAACCGGGAGTTTAAATTTATTTTTAATTTCATAAGCTATGATAGTCATTAAAGAAGTAATTTCCGGCCCAACGGAATTTTTCATATATGGAACATCGTGCATGTTTTCTATTGCAATTGAATCAATTCCGGAATTGGAATAAATTTCCGCTTCTTCCAAAGCTTTGGATATTATTCTTTTTACATTCCCTTTGTAATTGGGTGTTCCCGGCAAAGCTTCAACGTGAATCATTCCGATTACCGGTTTTTTGTTTTTGAACAGCTTGTTGAATTTTTTCATAAGACAAAATTTTTGTTTTGAAAAAGATTATAAAATTTCGGTTAGTTAATTTGCAACCTGTATAATTATTTTTTTGATGTTTCAATATCTCTAAATTTACTAAAATCTTTTCCCGTCGGGTTTTGAAAAATATTTAATTCGAATTCGGAAACGGCTGCAAAAATATGATCGAAAATATCAGCTTGAGTTTCTTCATATTTTACCCAATCGGTAGTGTTTGCAAAAACATATATTTCAATTGGAATTCCGTTTGGTCCCGGTGTAAGTTGCCTTACCAAAAAAGTAAAATCGTTACTTATATCTTCTCTGTTTTTTAAATAAGCTTTTAAGTATTCCCTAAAAGTTCCGATGTTAGTTAATCTTCTTCCGTTTATAATTTCGGAAGTATCGATATTTTTCTTTTTGTTATATTCTGCAATTTCTTTTTCTTTTTTTTCCAAATAATTTTTTAGTAATTGAATTTTCTTAAATTTGTTTAATAATCTTTCATCTAAAAATTTTACGCTGGATAAATCGATAAAAATAGAACGTTTAATTCTTCTTCCGCCGGCAAGTTGCATACCGCGCCAATTTTTAAATGAATCTTCAAGAAGTTTATGAGTTGGAAAAACAACAATTGTTTTATCAAAATTTTGAACTTTGATTGTGTGTAAAGCTACGTCAAGAACATCTCCGTCTGCACCGTATTTTGGTACTTCAATCCAATCACCAACGCGGATTAAATCATAAGCGGAAATGTGAATACTTGCTACAAAAGATAAAATTGTATCTTTAAAAATTAAAATTAAAATAGCGGTAAATGCACCTACTCCGGTAATTACAGCCCAAGGTTGTTGTCCTGTAAGCAAACCGATTATTGCAATTCCGCCAAGTATATAAATTATAATTTTTGCAATTTGCAAGTACCCTTTAATTGGTCTTCTATTGTATTTTTTAGATTTTTCATAAAGTTCGTTTGCCGCATTTAGTATTGATGAAATAAACATCATTAACAGAAGAACCAAAGCAGCTTCCGTAAATCTTTGTAGAAATGTTGCCAGAGACGGAACTAAATAGATAAATTGTGAAATGACAATAATAGGAGCAATGTATGCAATTCGCTTAAGAACGGCTTCATTAATTAGAATATCATCAACTTGTGTTTTGGTTTTTTTTACAATTCTATTAACGCCGGAAATTAAAATCTTTTTGGTAATAATGTAAACTATAATTGATAGAAATATAACTCCTAAAATTTTTATCAAGCTGTAAATTATAGGAAATTTTGTGAGCCAATTTTCTAATTGTGTAATATCCATAATAGTAATTCTTTTATTTTAATTTTGCAAAATCCGATAAAGCTTTTCCGGTTAATTGTGTTGTTAACCATTCGGGTTTAATTTTTGCACCTATACTTTTATAAAAATTAATTGCAGGTGCATTCCAATCTAACACAGACCATTCAAAACGTCCGCAATTTCTTTGGACGGCTAATTGGGCAAGGTATTGTAAAAGTTTTTTCCCAATTCCCTTATTACGATATTCTTCCAATACAAAAAGGTCTTCCAAATACAATCCTTTTTGAGCAAGAAAAGTAGAATAGTTATGAAAGAAAATTGCTATTGCTACCGGTTCGTTTTTTAAGTAAGCTAATAAAACTTCAGCATCGGGCTTTTCACTAAACAATGATTTTTCTAATTTTTGCTCAGTAGCAGTTACTTGATAAGATAATTTTTCGTACTCCGCTAATCTTTTGATAAAGCTAAGTATTACAGGGACATCATTTTTAGTAGCCTGTTTAATCTCTATATTTTGCATTATTAAATAGTATTATAGTTTTAATTTTGGAAGTGAAAAATACAAAATTTTATAATGAATTTTTGAAAGATTAAATTTGAGAAGACTTTGCAATAGCTATAAATACTTATTTTTAATATTAAATTTTAAAAAACAACAAAGGTAATTTTTTTGTTCGCTCCCTTTTGTTAAAGTTATTTTCTGTTAGAGTTTTATGGACAAGGCTTTATATGAGAAAAGACATAAATAATTTTAAAAAGGCAATAAATTATCCTTACCTTAAATTGAGGTAATTAAAATAAAGTAGAAGTTCCATTATCATAAGTATTATCAGCCAAACCAATATTCCGGAGCGTTAGTTTCAATATCCATCCTATTCTTTATTGCTCTAGCTGTACTTATGCTAATGTTATCTTTAACCGAAAATGTTGGCGGTTGAATGGGAGTAATTTTTGCAATTGGGATATTTGCTTTTGTAATAATAATTTCTTCTCCCTTAGCAACCAAGTCTAACATTTTAGGTAAAGATTTTTTTAATGAAGTAATATTTACTTCTTGGCGATTCATTATTTGATCCTCAAAAATTATATGATTAAATCTAATGGTAATTATATAAAAAACATTTAAAAGTCAAGGAAAAAATCGATAATATTAAAAATTCCATTTTATTCTTAAAAAATAAAAGCTACCGAAATCACCCCATTCCGTATAATTATTTCCTATAAAAAATTGTGTTGCCAGTAATAAGTAAACATCTTTATTTAAAGAAAGTTCCAAGT
>JALSNL010000167.1 GCA_026987055.1 Melioribacteraceae bacterium
ACTCTCATTGTTGCACTGCTGTTTGTTTTATTCATAATACATTGAATTTTAGCACTTAAGCACCGTTGCTTATAGCTATTGTTGTAGGGCGTTTTTATTCAAATTTCAACATATTCTCGTATGGCTTTATTCTTTCTCTCGTCAGCTCAATGTATTCTTTACTAATTTCAAACCCTACATAATTTCTATTACTTTTTAATGATGCAATTGCTGTTGTTCCACTTCCCATAAATGGATCAAGAATAATATCTGTTGTAAATGAATACAATTGTATTAAACGGTATGGTAAATCAATTGGAAATGGTGCTGGATGCCCAACTCTGCGAGCAGATTCTGCGTTAAAAGTCCAAATTGATTTAGTCCATTCCATAAAATCTTCTTTACTAATTGTATTTTGTTTTATTTCTTTTTCTTGTTTTTTTCTATCTCGTTTATAATCGCCTTTTGAAAAAACCAAAATATATTCGTGAATATCTCTTAATATAGGATTTGAAGCACTCATCCAACTTCCCCAAGCCGTTGAAGGGCTTGCACTTGCCGCTTTATTCCAAATTATTTCACCACGCATATTAAATCCTATTTCTATCATCATTTGAGAAATGTAATCGGAAAGAGGGATGTAAGGTTTTCGTCCTAGATTTGCAACATTGATACAAGCTCTGCCACCATTAACTAAAACACGATACGTTTCGGTAAAAACTTTTCGCAACATTTCCAAATATTCTTTTAAAGATAAATCTTCATCATATTCTTTTGATACGTTATACGGTGGTGACGTTATCATTAAATGTAGAGAATTATCAGGTATCATTGACATATCTTCTGCTGAACCAAAAATTGTGGTATTTAACAACTCTTTTGGAAATTCATTGGTTTCTTTGCTGACTTTTTTATTATTATCAAGTTCACTATAAAGTTTTGAATTGTAAAACTTTGATGAATCGTGGTTTATACGTCCGTTAGTTCCAAATGAACTTGATTCTGTTCCTTTTGTTCTTTTATATGTTGTTTTCATTTTCTTCACCTTATTCGCTGATTAAACTTAAAAATTTCTCTGCCTTAGAAATGTCATCATTTTCCTTAGCTGATACAGTAATTATTTGTCCTAACTTTCTTTTAGGTAACATTGAAGAAAAGAAATTCATATCAGAATTTACCAAGTTAATAATAAAGTTAGACAGCTCTTGATACTGTTCAAATGTCTGAAAACCTTGCTCTGATGTATTTTTTATAAATTCATTAGTTGGATTTGGATAAATAGAAATGAAACCTTGAATAATACCAGATTTTTTCAAGAAATCTACTTTTTTCAAATAGTTTTTCGTAATAGGTGTGTTTCCAAGTATTACAATAGGAATTTTTCTTGATTCCGGTCCGGATACTCTAATGTTTATAGATTTTCCAATTGCTTTTAACATCGAATCAGAACGAAGAATTGAAGGATTACCTTTATGTGTTTTGTAATCGCCAATATAATTTACTTGCCCATTATCGTATTGATAATTGTTTACAATACTCATTTTAATTTCAAAAAGTAGTTTTATGTTTTCTGCTTTTTGTAAAGTTTCATTAGTTGTGCAAAATGCCAAATCGGCATCACTTTGAGTAGTTAATCCTAATTCAGGACATACTACACTATTAACAGCAAACAAACCTAATTTTTTTGCAATCGGTTGAAAAAAATCTTTGCTCCATTTTTCAGTATATTGACCGATTAATGAATTTCTACTTTGTAAAGTTTGTCCTTCTGAACTTTTCCCTTTTGGAACATATGCAAAATATCCATCGGTTAGATTATAAAATAGCTGTTCAGGTGAAGCAAAATTTTTTAATGCTTCGATAAAAAATCGTTTTTCTGTATCAATGTTCCAAAATTTCATCTCCATTTCCTTTAAATTAAAATACAAAGATAAGATTTATATCTCTGTTTGTGGAATTTATTTTCGTTCCTTCAAATGCCCTACAACGATTTGGCTATGCGTAGTGCGGGATTTTGAAACACCACACTTTCAATTTACCACTAATTTTATTTATTGCTACAATGTTCATATTTAGCACTTTACCCGCATTACGTATAGCCTTTGTTGGCAAGCGTTTCAATTTGTAATTCCAAAATGGTATTCCTCCACAGACTCGTTTAATTCATCAATATTTTCTGTGAAATCATACCTAATCACATACTCTTTAGGAATATTTGCCTTTTTTCCCGTAAACTTACCTTTTTTTGTAGCTTCTATAAACTCAATAATTGACATTTTATCTTTTTCAACTACTACTTTTGTTTTTTGTTTTTTCATTTTTAGACTATTTAATTAAAATATATCTTCTTTTTTAGTTTTAATTCTATGTCATTTTTTATTGGCTTTAAATCTATTTCAAAACCACAATTATCGCAAACTAATTTTTCATCTTTTGTAATCAACGGATTTTTTGGTTGTTTTATTTTTTTATCTGTAAATGCTTTCACTTTGTGAGCCTTTCCACATTTAGGACAATTTAATCCAATTTCTATTTCATCTATTTTTTGTGGTTTTGGTGGTACTAAAGGGATAGGTAATGGCAATGATTGACTTGAAGAAGTTGTAAACGTTCGCATTATTCTATTATCTTTGTAAAAGAACAATTTATATGTTGACGATTGATCAAAAATCAAACGTATTACGGTCTTTATAGAATATATTACGTTTGCCAAATCTTTATTATCATCAATTCTTTCAATTTTCAACCATTTTGATAGATCAGAGATTTTTAATGATCTACCGTGTGAACGTAATTTAGTTTGATTTGTTAATGCAGTCGCTACTTCTTCAGCTCTTTGTAATTTCATTTTTTTTGTAACTTTTGTTTTTGAGCTTTCTGTTATAGTCCAATTTTTAAATTTATATTTTACCAACCAATCTTTTACTAAATCTTTTGCAAATTCTAATGCATTTATTACTTTTTTAATCTCACCAGGTGAGATTTGAGAAACAATAATGGCATCAAGAGGATTTAACCTATTATATTTTTGCGCCTCGTCTCGTTTTTCATCAATCCATATTTTATAATCATAGGCGGAGACAATGCTCCTCCCAATTTTAATTTGTGCGTCAATAGGTCCCAAGCTACCTGTATCAGTCATAAAAATATTATCTCCTGACAAAGTTAGAATAGTTCCAGCACTTTTAGCTTCTGCAGCAATGACAAAATTAACTTCATTGTATTTATTATGTAAAAATCTTGCTATTTCCTCTGCACTTTCACCACTACCACCAGGCGTTTCAAGATATATGTCAATTATTTTTTCATCGTCTTCTCTTAACATATCCTGAATAATATAAAAATCTTCTTGACTTAAACTAATGTTAACATTAGGATTTCCTCCTTTTACAATGTCGGCTGCATAAATGTACAAATCTCTTCCTGTTATACTTTTATATCTTTTCAATAACTGATTTAATTCATTGTGCAAATCAGTTACGCTTAGTCTTTTGTTTAAATAATCATTTAATATGCTCATAATTTCTTTTTTTAATGCTTGCCAACTAATTTATATAAACACCTCGCTTCCCCATAAATATCCCAATATGGAGGGATATGTGCACCTTTACGTGGTGCTTATATGTAACAAAATTAAAAAAAATAAATTAACTAATAAAATTTTTTATACTATAAATTTAATTTATCAAAAGGACTTTTGATATTCTTCAATTGATGGTTACTTACGTGTGTATAAATCATTGTGGTTTTTGGACTGTTAT
>JALSNL010000168.1 GCA_026987055.1 Melioribacteraceae bacterium
GTTATCGCTTTTGTCAATTATTTCGCCGGCAACCTTAACATAGCCATCGTCTGGAAATAAAAGTCCCACAATGTGTTTAAGCAACACGCTTTTACCGCTTCCGCTTTTTCCGATAATAACGGTAGTCTCTCCTTCTTTGATAATAAGATTAACTCCGCATAAAACTTTGTTGCCGTTAAATTGTTTGTGCAGATTTACTATTTCAATCATAAATGAATAATATTTTTTATTTAATTAAAACAAATATACTAAACCGTAAGTGCAATTCGGAAAATATTTTTACTTAGCAGTGGAACAATTGATTTTTATATACGTCTTAAATGTTACAATTCCGATTTACAAATAAATTATTTTTAATAATTTTAGGAGGAACTATCCGATGAAAAATTTAATTGCAATTCTATTTTTTATGTTGGCAGGGTCAAGTTTTGCACAAAACAGTATTAAAAAAGTCCCATTAATTCCAATGAAGGATTTTTTCAAAAATCCGGAAAAGAGAAGTTTTACAATTTCGCCAAACGGAGATTATCTTGCTTTTCTTAAACCCTATAAAAACCGCATGAATATTTATGTTCGGAAAATAGGGAATGACAAAATAACACGTGTAACAAACTCAACGGAAAGAGATATTCCTTGGTATTTCTGGAAAGGCAATAACAGACTTATATATATTAACGATAGCAAAGGAGATGAAAATTTTAGATTGTACGGTGTTGATAAAGACGGAAAGAATGCAAAAGATTTAACTCCGTTTGAAAAAGTGCGTGTTGGTATTGTTGATGATCTGGAAGAAAACCCCAATGAAATGTTAATTCAAATGAACAAACGAAACCCAAAGATTTTTGATGTATATCGTATAAATGTAAATACCGGTAAAATGAAAAAAATTGCCGAGAACCCCGGTAACATAACAGGATGGCAGACAGATCACGATGGAAAGTTGAGAATTGCATTAACAACCGACGGTGTAAACACTTCAATACTTTACAGAGAAAATGAGAAAGATGATTTTAAAAAAGTAATGACAACAAATTTCAAAGAAACTTTATCGCCGTTATTCTTTACTTTTGATAATAAATATATTTATGCATCTTCAAACATTGGAAGAGATAAAGCGGCAATTGTAAAATATGATTTGGCAAATAACAAAGAGTTGGAAGTTATATTTAAACATCCGGAAGTTGATGTTTCCGGTTTGATGTATTCAAAAAAAAGGAAAAAGATTACCGGTGTTTCCTATACTACTTGGAAACGAGAATATAAAATATTCGATGAAGAAACAAAAAAAATATACAACGATTTGGAAAATAAATTAAAGGGTTACGAAATTGCAGTTACAAGAAAAAACAAAAACGAAGACAAACTATTGGTTAGAACTTATAGCGATAAATCTTTGGGAGCTTATTACCTATACAATGTTCCCACAAAGGAATTAACAAAGCTTGTAGATATAAGTCCCTGGTTAAATGAAAAATATATGGCTGAACAAAAACCCATTACATATAAGAGCAGAGACGGTTTAACAATTCACGGTTATTTAACCTTGCCGGTAGGTGTTGAGCCAAAGAACCTTCCTGTAGTAGTACATCCTCACGGCGGACCTTGGTTTAGAGATACTTGGGGTTTTAATCCCGAAGTTCAATTTTTAGCTAACAGAGGTTATGCTGTTTTGCAAATGAATTTTAGAGGTTCTACAGGTTACGGAAGAAAATTTTGGGAAATTAGTTTTAAGCAATGGGGAAAAACCATGCAAGATGATATTTCCGATGGTGTAGAATGGTTGATTAAAAAAGGAATTGCTAACCCTAAAAAGATAGGAATTTACGGTGGTTCTTATGGCGGATACGCAACTTTAGCAGGTTTAACATTTACACCGAACCTTTACGCTTGCGGTGTTGATTACGTAGGTGTTTCCAATTTATTTACATTCTTAAAAACAATTCCTCCGTACTGGAAACCTTATTTGGATATGCTGCACGAAATGGTTGGCGATCCGAAGAAAGATTCGTTATTGCTATACGAAGCTTCCCCTGTTTTTCATGTGGATAATATCAAAGCACCTTTATTTATTGCACAAGGCAAAAACGATCCGAGAGTAAATAAAGATGAGTCCGATCAAATGGTAAAAGCATTGAAAGCAAAAGGAATTGATGTTCCGTATATGGTTAAAGATAACGAAGGTCACGGTTTTCATAACGAAGAAAACAGATTCGATTTTTACGGAGCAATGGAAAAGTTCTTTGCAAAATATTTAAGCGGAAGAACTGAAAAGAAAAAAACAAATTGAGTTTTTAACATGGCTAATTAAAAGTAATAATTCTTTTTAGAACCTAAAAACAAATCCCTACCCAACCTCCCCTTTTCTAAAGGGGAGGAGTTTAAAAAGTTCCTTTTTCGTAAAAGCATTGGTATTTGAAAACTCTAAAAACAATTTGTTTCCGGTAGTAGTATTATTGGGTTATAATATATAATTAGCCTCCGCAACAATTACTGTTCGGGAGGCTATAATATTTGAGAGACTTAGTTATTTTTATTTATCTTCCGTTTGTTTAAGAATTATTGTTTTAACTTTTTTACCGTCCTTAGTATATTCTTTAATATTTACCAAGTCTTTGTTTTCTTCAAGAAATTTTTCGGCATCCTTTCCTGTATAGATTTTTATATTTTTTTTATCGTCTTTGGATGTAATAACCTTAATTGTTGTATCTTCATCATCTTCATTAAGTGTAATTGTTTTAACATCTGCATTGGAATCATCAGAGGAATTAACAAGAACTTTCACATCGGCATTTTCACCATCTGCCGAAAGAACTTTTACAAGTTTAACGGATGATTTCTTTTTTAATTTCTTAAAAAGTGCTTTAGCTTCTTTGTTATAAAAAACGGTTTCACCTTTGTCGGTAGTAATTGTAATTTTATTTACTTCGCCTTTAATGTTTTTAATTTTTTTGTTTACGGTTTTTCCGTTTTGTCCAAATAAAAAACCGCTTAAAAGAAACATAAATACAAATTGGCTTGTTAAAGATATTTTACGCATTTTTTTCTCCTTTTATTATGTAAATTTTTGTGTTGGTAATTATACAAGAAACATGATAAAAAATGAGTTAATGAAATGTTAAGATGTGTTAAAAAAATGTTAAAATTCTGATTTTGCTTATTTGTCAGGTTATTTTTGTTAATATGAAAGAAAAATCTCTTAAAATAATTATTACGTTAATTAGCGTAACTGTTTTGGGCTTGATATTAATTCAATTTTATTGGATTAGAAATGCAATTAAGTTAGAACAAGAAAATTTTAATAAAAATGTTGGTTTGGCATTAACAGACGCAATAAAAAACATTAGTGATAACGAAACAATAAATATTTTAATAAACACAATTTCCGCTACAAAGAAAAAATCAACTCTCTCAAATAAAAACATAAAAATCGTATCACAAAATAATTCTTCAATAATTCAAAAAATTGATTCTAACAAGAGTAAGGTAATTGTTGATATAATAAAAAACGATACATTACATCACAAAAATAATATTACGATATTTAAGAAATTTATTTCGGATAATGATTCGCTAAAAAAAACTTTCACCTTCAGTATAACAAAAGATTCTTTAATTGCACAAAAAGAAAAGCTAATAACAAATACTTTGACAAAAATAATTTTAACGGAAAAAAATATTTCCGTTCAAAATAGAATTACAAGAAATACCCTTGATTCTTTACTGAACAACGAATTTGTG
>JALSNL010000169.1 GCA_026987055.1 Melioribacteraceae bacterium
TAAGGAAAATAAATAAAGTTTAGTAAGTCAATTGGTTTTGAATATTCTTATTTATTAAAAAGTTGTATCTATAATAAAATGGTTATTCTTTCTTTAATGATAAGCTCAACTAATTTCCACAGGTGGTGAGGTCCACACCTCGCCACACTCTTTTAACTTTATGTTATTAAACTTTTAATATAGTAAATCAATACAACATTATCGAGGAGTGCTCCTCGACAACAATTAAATATTTACTCCAACTTTTGCTGCATACAACAAATTTACTCTCCGACAATTAAAATTTATTACATTTGTAAAGGAAAATATTAAATGTTTTCCATTTACCAATATATGTAACCATACAACAAAATTAGAAAGAAATTAGCATTGATAAATAAAAACAATAATATAGAAGTAATGGCTCCGGTTGGTTCTTACGAAGCTTTATCCGCAGCTATTAAAGCAGGGTGTAACTCCGTTTACTTTGGAATTGAACAATTAAATATGAGAGCACGTTCTTCCAACAATTTTACAACCGATGACTTGGCAAAAATTGCAAAAATTTGTAAACAAAATAAAATTAAATCCTATATAACATTAAATACAACTCTTTACGATCACGATATTAATTTAATGCGCACAATAATGGATGCGGCAAAAAGCAATGAAATTGATGCGGTTATTGTTTCCGATCATGCAGCGATGATGTATGCAAAAAAAATTAATTATCCTGTTCATATTTCAACACAAGCTAACATTAGTAACATAGAAACTGTCGAGTTTTATTCCGCTTACGGAGATGTAATGGTAATGGCAAGAGAACTTAGTCTTAAACAAGTTGCCAATATTGCAAACGAAATTGAGCGAAGACAAATTAAAGGACCATCGGGGAAATTAGTTGAAGTAGAAGTATTTGCCCACGGTGCTTTGTGTATGGCAATTTCCGGGAAGTGTTATTTAAGTTTACATTCGCATAATTCATCGGCAAATAGAGGAGCTTGCATACAAAATTGCCGCAGAGAATATACTGTAATTGACAAAGACGAAGGCATCGAGTTTGATATTGATAACGAATATATAATGAGTGCAAAAGATTTGGCAACAATAGATTTTCTTGATAAAGTTTTGGATGCCGGCGTTAAAGTTCTAAAAATTGAAGGTCGAGGACGTTCCGCCGATTATGTTTATACAACCGTTAAATGTTATAGAGAAGCTGTTGATGCTATTAATGAAGGTTCTTATACCAAAGAAAAAATTAAAGATTGGAAAGAACGGCTTGCAACTGTTTTTAATCGCGGATTTTGGGACGGTTATTACCTTGGCAGAAAAATGGGTGAATGGACAAATGCCTACGGTTCGAAGGCAACTACTCGTAAAGTCTATATTGGAAAAGGAATAAAATATTTTCCCAAAGCAAAAGTAGGTGAGTTTTTCATTGAAGCACATTCTCTAAACAAAGGAGATAATATTTTAATTACCGGACCTACAACCGGTGTTATTGAAACTCGTATAAATGAAATGCGAGTTGATGATAATTCTGTTGAAGAAGTAAAAAAAGGCGAATATTTTTCAATCCGAATTGACGAAGTTATTAGAGCATCCGATAAACTTTATAAAGTTGTAAAAGTAAATGATTAACATTACATATTACAGAAATAAATGTATCGGATGTAACGGTTGCGTTGAAGCAAATCCCGATAGGTGGAGAATTTCCAAGAAAGACGGGAAAAGTGTTTTAATTGAAGGGAAAGAGAAAAAAGGAATCTTTAGCCTTTCGGTTGCGGATGAAGAACTCGAAAGTATTAAAGCGGCTTCAAAAAATTGTCCTGCAAAAATTATTAAGTTTCACCGTAAATAAAAAAACTCTAAGTTGTATATTTATGCAAATATCCGTATTATACATAAAATTTAAAATTTAAAGTAATCCCTGCAATAAATAACGGTTATTATTGTTATTATAAAGTAATAACTTTGTGTATAATTTTTTCTTAGTTAAGAGCTAATCAATACCGAATGCAAGAATCTAAAAAGATTAAACTTGTTTTAGATGACGGTACGGAATATACCGGAAAGTCATTTGGCTATTGTGGTTCTGTTTCCGGCGAAGTTGTGTTTAACACCGCAATGACCGGCTACCCCGAAAGCTTAACCGATCCTTCCTATTACGGACAAATCTTAATTTCAACTTATCCTCTTATCGGAAACTATGGAGTTCCGCAAAATAAAATTGTTAACGGTTTGCCCGAAGTTTTTGAATCGGATAAAATCCAAGTTAAAGGTTTTGTAATTTCCGATTATTCCTTTGAATATAGCCATTGGAATGCAAAGAAAAGTTTAGCGGAATGGTTGAAAGAAAATAAAGTGCCCGGAATTTACGGAATTGACACAAGGGCCTTAACAAAAAAACTTCGTGAAAAAGGAACAATGCTTGGTAAAATTATTTTTGAAGATAATGATATTGATTTTGTTGACCCCAACATTTCCAATTTGGTTGAAAAGGTAAGCGTTAAGGAAAAAGAAATTTACGGTAACGGAAAAAAGAAAATTGTGTTGGTAGATCTTGGTGTGAAAAATAATATCATAAGATGTTTGCTAAAGCGAGATACAACGGTTATTAAAGTTCCGTGGAATTATGATTTTACCAAAGAAGATTACGATGGCTTGGTAATATCCAATGGTCCCGGAAATCCTACGTTTTGTAAACCTACAATAAAAAATATAAAAGAAGCTACCGGTAACGATAAACCTATTTTCGGAATTTGCATGGGTAACCAACTTTTATCTTTAGCTAATGGCGGAGAAATTTATAAATTAAAATACGGACATAGAAGTCATAACCAACCTGTAAGACAAATAGGAACAAACAGATGTTTTATAACATCTCAAAATCACGGTTATGCCGTTGATGATAAAAACTTGGAAGAAGGTTGGGAGCCTTATTTTATTAACTTGAACGACGGAACCTCGGAAGGAATTAAACATAAAACAAAACCGTTTTTTTCAACACAATTTCATCCGGAGGCATCCAGCGGTCCGACAGATACGGAATTTCTGTTTGATGAGTTTTTGGGAATGATAGAAAAAGAATAATTGGCATTTTGTTTTTTAGTCATATTATAATAAGTGCTTTTATTTCCGTCATGCTTAGACGGAGTTTATCTTGAGCTTGACAAAAGGCTCAGCATGTCTATTGTGTACGAAGATATACAATGTCATCCCGAGCGGCCTGCCCGTATCGGGAGACGAGGGACGAAAAAGGCGATTGAGGAAAAAATTATGGAAAATAGTAAAAAGATAATATTTATAAAACACATTAACGTAATTTAACATTTTGATGAACACAGAAATAAAAAAAATATTATTACTCGGTTCCGGTGCTCTTAAAATAGGAGAAGCAGGAGAGTTCGATTATTCCGGTTCGCAAGCTCTTAAAGCTTTACGCGAAGAAGGAATCGAAACTATTCTTATCAACCCTAATATTGCAACCGTACAAACATCGGAAAACATTGCCGATAAAGTTTATTTTCTTCCGGTAACGCCTTACTTTGTTGAAAAAATTATTGCTAAAGAAAAGCCGGGTGGTATTCTTCTTTCCTTTGGCGGACAAACAGCACTTAATTGCGGAATTGAATTATACAAAAATAATATTTTCAAAAAATATAATGTTGAAGTCCTCGGCACACCTATTCAAGCAATTATTGATACCGAAGATAGAGAGCTTTTTGCAAATACGCTTCG
>JALSNL010000170.1 GCA_026987055.1 Melioribacteraceae bacterium
TTTAAACTTTCCCGGTTCGTGATAATCAAAAAACTTCTGCATGTGGAACATTGTTCCGTTACTTGAGTTAAGCACAAACTCGTCCCAGCGTTGTTTCCAATCTTCCGTGTATTTTATTATTTGCATTTATATTTAATAATTTGTTATTTATAAAAATAATAAAAATAGAGTTCTGATAAAATGAAATGATTACTCTGCCATTCCCTTGTTAAATAGAATGACAGAGTTAAATTATGTTATTTCTTAAAACTTACCAATACGGTTTTTATTAAATAATTATCTCCATAATGGTTGTCGTTAAACAATGAAACTCCATTAGGACTTTCTTCTTTAACCAAACCAATTCCATTAACAAACCACCAAGAAACAGTTACATTATCTCGAGTAATATCTATTCTTTTAGCAGAATATGTTTTCCCTTCAAAAGTTATATTTTCGGTGGTAACCTCACTATCGTTATATTTATGTTTAAACATAGGGAATAAACCTTCCGGCGGGGAATCACCTAAAGAATAAATTACATTTCCACTATCTTTAAGTCCCAAAATAGCCCCGAATTTATCCATATTGCTTAATTTAACTTGCAGTCCTAAAAAATCACCTTTAGTAAAATTATATTCGTCTATTTTCATATCAAAAGTCACCATTGAATCTTGGTTATTACTAAACGCATTACTCTCAAATTTGTAAACATAATTAGAATTAATGGGGAAATAATCTTCGGTTTGCTTTGGTGGGATTACATCTTCCGAACAAGAGGAAAGAATCAATAAAAAACTAATTGAAATAAATAAAAAAACAAATTTAATTATTCTGATGCCCATAAAGCCTCCTTTACTATTTATTGAAATGCATATATTATTTTAAAGAAAATATTATTTTAAAAAAATACTAAAACCCATACCCCAAAGTAACAGTATGTGCATTACCAATTCCAAAACCGAAAGGCGTATAAGCATAATCAAAATTAAAACCGTTCCATAAAACTCCACCGCCAAATGTTAATCCTTTTGACTCGTAGCCGGTAATGTAACCCAACCTAACTGAAAATTGTTTTAAGTATGTTACTTCGGCTCCCAAATGGATATGAATATTATCGGCATCCAAATATTTCTGAACTCCGCCAATAGCAGTAACTTCGGAAGATATTGCATCTATATTCATTTTATACATTGCATTAAATCTAACATCGGAAGGCAGTTTCGTTTTTTCATTTCTCAATTTATTCATATTACCTAAATTTCTTACGGAAGCTCCAAGTGTTAAACCATTAATAAGTTTTGAATATACCAAACCCAAATCGAAACCAAGCCCGTTTGCTTCATCTGCAAAAATACTTTCGTACAAATATTTAACAGTTGCACCGGCAGAAAGATTATCAGTAATATTATAACCTGTTGAAATACTTCCGTAAAAATAATTTAAATTTATAACAGCATCCGGTGTAGCGGTAGGTTTGGTTCTAACTTCAAAGCCGCCAATTTTAGTTGTATTTATTCCAACTGCAAAGGGAATATTAAACAATTTGAAATTTGCATTAATAATTTCGCTGCTTAAATCCTGCACCCAAGCTTGATGTGTAAATGAAATTTGAGGATTTCCAATAATAGCAACAACAGCCGGATTATAAAAGACAGAAGAAACATTTCCGTCTAATGTTCCTATATCCGATAGTGATATATTTTTTGCACTTACACCGTTTTTAAGAAATGATAAACCGCTATTTCCTGCAGTTTGTGCAAACATAGGAAATACTGATATAATTGATAATATTAAGATTTTTTTTAACATAATTTTTATTTGTAACATTTTATATAACCGTTGATGTTTGCAGACGTACTATCCGTCTAATTCGTGATTATTTTCCGTAATTAAAAAATAATTCCAACTCCTATAATATGGGAAGCAAATGCAGAATAAGGTTCAATTACAAATGCATAATTAATTCCCACATCAAAACTATTAAAATTCTTTTGATAAGAAAAACCGAGAGAAGGTCTAGCAGGAATATCCGGATTGGAAATGCTTATTCTATCAACACCGGCTCTTAAAAAAAACTTTTCAAACACATTGTATTCGCTACCTAAACGTAAAAAATCCGTTTGTGCATTGCTGTGTTCAAACTCAACAGAAGCAAGTAGATGCGGATTGTTGAACTTATAAGTAGCACCAACTCTAAACAACAACGGAAAATCATAACGTGTTGTGTTTCCTTCAAGTCCGTAAAGTTTGCTTGTATCCCATTTGTACTTACTATTAATATCCGTTACGGTTGCACCTAACGAAATATTTTTGTTTAACAAATAAATAACTCCAACATCAATACCAAGTGCGGTTGAAGAAATTTTTTCGTAAAGCTTAAAGTAATAGAATTTTATTCCCACACCGACAGATAATTTTTCACTAAACCTATTTGAGAAACTAACAAAAAATTGATTTTCGGAAGTTGATAAATCGCCGGTTTTAATTCCTTGATTATCACGTCCGTCAATTCCGTTTACTCCTGCATTGATAATTCCCAAACTTATGCCTGCAATTCTTTTTTTTCTGTTTCCGATTTCAAGTTTTTTTGTAAAATTGAGAAAGTTCAATGTTCTATCGAATGACAGAAACGAATATGATGTTTGAAAGTAGTTATCTTCTTGAAACGTTGAAACAGCAGGGTTGTAATAGGAAACCAAATTACCGCTAACTACCGATATCATTGCGTTTCCCATGCCCATACCTCTTGCACCAAATCCCAATCTGCTAAATGCACCGGACATACTATTGTATTCCGAAAATTGCGGTTGTGCAAATGTAAAGCCGGAGGTAAGCAATATTATTATTAAGTATGTTTTACGAATATTTTTTATCATTTTATTTTTTATTATTAAGGTTTCCAGACCACCCCTGAATTTTGGTAAAGCCAAAATTCTGTCCCCTCCTTAACTAAGGAGGGGAAGACTTTTTGCAAAGCAAAAAGTCAGGGGTGGTTTACTATTTACATTAATACAATTATTTTTCCGTATAGAGGTTTATTATCTCCCATATCAATTCTATAAAAATAAACTCCGTTTGGAACAATATTATTATTTTCGTCTCTACCGTTCCAATAATCTTGCGAAGTATCACTATCGTTTAATTTTCTATCGGCATTTTGCAGAATTGTTTTTACCAAATTCATTCCGAAATCGAAAATTCTTATTGTAACCTTTTCCGGTTTACCTTTTGTAGAATATTTAAATTTAGCAACTTCACTATCGGGAGAAAACGGATTTGGAAAAACATAAGTTTCGTCAACTTCAGTTAAAGCCGGAGATGAAAGAAACACGCTCCACTTCCCTTCCCATAAGCCTGCAGATTCTTTTAATAAAGCAATTCCGCCGGCATCGCTGCCAATCCAAATATTGTTCTTTCCTTCGCTATCAAGCAAACAATTAACCGCTCTAAATTTGTTAGTACTGATTTTTACATTTGTATTATCATCTTTTATTTCCGGAGCTAACAGCCAAGTAACTCCCAAATCGTTCGTGCGGAAGATTCCGTTATTGGTAGCAACAATTATATCTTCTTCGTTACCGTTTTCCGAATATGTAAAAGCAATATCGTGAATGTTTTCACCGGTTAAAAATGTTTTCCAATTTTCACCGCCGTCGGAAGAAGAACTTAAACCGTAATACTCTGTTGCACCGTTTGCTTTCCAAGTTGC
>JALSNL010000171.1 GCA_026987055.1 Melioribacteraceae bacterium
GTTAAATTGATCTTCCGTTCCAAGTGTTACGGCTATACTGTTCAATAAATTTTTATAATGGAAAAAGTTTTTGTAATGACTAAAAACATACATAGGTTTTGTCCCGAAATTTCCCGTTAATTCTATTCCGGAAATAAATGAATTTTTAATCGATGAATAAAAAGAGAAATCGGTTTGGATTGTTTTGCTTCCTAAAGTATAACCGGCATTTGTCGATACGTTGATGTTTTTTGTAATCCAATCGGAATATTTTAATCCGAGTAATATTCCGTCAACACGATTGTTTTGAAAATTTAAATATCTGAATATTTTTCCTAAACTTAATTTTGCAGGTTTCTTTTTTTTGTTTCTATCGAGATCTGAACTAACCAATCCTTTTGATTTGGCATACTTTCCGAAAACACCAGTCAGTTTAAAAGATGAAACAATATTCTTTGTACTATCAATATTTTGATATGCTTTTATTTCATCCAACGAAAGAGGATAAAGTCTTAACGAATCGATTTCCGCTTTTGTTATTGTCTTAGGAGTTACTTTGTATAATGAATCTACACCGGTTATTATTTTTTTTAGAGAATCTTGCTTGGTTAAATTACCGGAAAACCGTTTGTAATTTTTTCTATAATTAGCAACCAAACTATCTTTTTTAATCAAAAGGTTAATATTTGCTAAGGCGGAATCATTTCGGTTAATATTAATAGTTTGATTATTAAAAACTTTTACATACGAAGTAATTAAACTATCGAGACCGAACAAATAATAATAATTGAAATTTAAATCGAGATCAATATTATAATATTGAGGCAACCAATAATTTTTAAGCTTGGTAAGATTTTGAACTATTGACATTTTAAAATCGGTAAATGGCATAAGATTTCTGTTAGCAAGTTTTAAGTTTAATTTTACAAGTGCATAGGATGAATCTTCAATGAATAAAGTTCCTTTGAATGTAGGACGAATTTTAGAAAGAGGAATTACTTCGATTTTATATAATATTTTATTATTATTTTGCTGTAAACCAATAAGTTTGTAATCATAGTAATCAAAAGCAAATTTAGAAAGTGGTAAATGGAATATAAATTTACCAAGCTTTAATGAATCGTCTGTAAAATCTATTATTTTTTTTTCAAGAAAATTCATATCACCGAATTCAAAAAATTTTTTAGAAACATTTTCGGTATGATGAATTTCCGTTTTTAATTCTTTGATTCCTTTTTGTAAGTCGTTAAAACCTTCGCCAATATCTTCTTCTATAAGTGTAATTTCTTTTCCGGATTTTAAAATATTTTTAGAATAAAAATCATATCGATAATTAAACAAACCTTTTTTATTTTTCTCTTTATTTGCAATGGCTTTTCTAATTATTTCATAAGCGGGATTTTCCTTAGCATTTACAATAACTTCCGGTAGTTTTATTGGAATCGGTTTCAATTTAATCAAAAGGTTCTTTTTATCCGGAACGGTGATTGTGCTTTTTTCTGTTTTATATCCAACGCAGCTTATTATTAAATTATGTGTTCCTTTCTTTAGTCGTATTTTAAATTTACCTAATTCATTTGAGCTTGTTCCGTAGTAAGTTCCTTCAACTCCAATATTTACATAGGGAATAGGTTTGCCTGTTTTTAGATTTAATATTTTTCCTGTGAAACTTATACTTTGAGATAGACTAACGGAAGTTAAGATAAAAAATAATATCGTAACAGATTTCATTTTACAATCCTTATGTTTCTTAATATACATAATAAGACGTAATAAAGATTAAAATGTTACAAATAATGTGTTAGTTAAGTATAATCAAAAATTTCGTTTTTTTTATTCTTTTTGCAAGCTTTGACTATAAGTTCTCCAAAGAGAATAACTTAAGAAAGAGAAGTGAAACGACTTATAAATCAAATATCCCAAATCTTTCATTGTAAGGAATGTGGATATCAATAAACTCAAATTGAATTTGAGTCCGGTTTTTCAATAAGTTAATCGATTTAATTGCGTTAGAGTCGGAAGATAAAAAATAAGTAATGCTGTTATCAATATCTGCTTGTGCAAATAATTTAGCATCATTGGGAATACACGTCCTCGGTTTAAGTTTATTTTTATATTGGAATAAAATTCTTGCAAATTCTCCTGTTTTATTAGCGTGGTCAAAATTGAATGGTAAGATTTGTAAATTTTTAAATGGTAAATCATTAATATTGCCGCGTACACAATATTCGGCAATTGAAATTGTAGATATTTTTAGTATTACATTTTTTTCTAAAAAATATTTATAATAATTTAATGAATTTTTATGAAGTTCATCTTCGTCATTCAACAAGCGGATTAGAAAACTAGTATCAAGAAGAACACTATACATCGTAGTTTCCTCTTAAATCCGCCACCCAATTATCAACATCTATATTTTTCCAATTTACTTTTGCTTTACTAATAAGACCTTTTAAATAATCATAATCAAAGTTCGGACTAAAATCTTTTAATTCAATAAGTTGCAAAGATTTTGAATCAATTTCACCTGTATCAATATTTTGTTTTGTTTTTGCTCTGATTCCAAATTTTTTATATAATAAATTATTTTCTTGTTCTTTTAAAAATACTTTTTTTGTATCAATTATTAATGTTCCGTATTCACTTGTGTCTATATGAATATTAGCTTTGTTTTTACCACCAGCATTTATTATTGTTCCGTACAAATATATTTCAGCGTCAACCCAAATATTTTCCGATATTAAATATTTTGTATAAGGAGTAATTTCTAATTGAGTTTTACTATCAATACTTGTTTTAATAAAGAAATTATAATCTTTTTGATATGCTATATTTTGAATATTTTCAAATGCTTCAGCTGTTTTTAGTTCAAGAAAATCTATTGAGTTTGTTTTTTGAATTTGATGTAAAATAGCATTAAAACCGATAATTGTTTGAATACTTGTTCTGAATATATTATTAACCGAACCTGCTTCAATATCGTAGCTAACAAGCGGACGTTTTTTTTTATTAGTTGAGAAAAGTAGATTTTCAACATTCTGTAACATTATGGCGATTTCTTTAATATCGTAAAGTTCAGGAGTTAATTCTAATTTTCCTTTAGAACCAACAATACGAATTTCTATGTAACCGATTTTTTCCATAAAGTTAAAGTTATAAAATATTTTTTTATATGCAAGTCTTTACTCAACACCCATCTCCTTCAAAAGAAAATCCGCCCCGCCAAGTTTTTCCGTTATCCAAAGTATGTAACGTATATCAACACCTATTGAACGACTGTAACTTTCGTTCCAAGCATAATCGTTTATTGTTGCTTCGTAAGCTCTATCAAAATTAAGACCAATCATTTCACCGTAAGCATTCATAATCGGACTCCCGGAATTTCCGCCCGTTGTATCCGTGTTATACAAAATTCCAACCGGAACGCCGCCTAATTTTTTATTGTAAAATTTTCCGAAATCTTTATTCGCATACAGTGTTCTCAGTTTATCGGGAATTGCATATTCATTTCCGAAGTAACTTTTATCAATTACTCCGTTCAAAGTTGTAATCGGTGAATAATAAACGGCATCGCGCGGAGAGTAGCCTTTTATGTAACCGTAAGTTAAACGTAAAGTTCCGTTTGCATCCGGTATAAAATTTTCTTTCTTCCACTTCTTTTTAATTTCGAATAGTTGAGCAGATAAGTTTAATAAGCTTCCTTCTAT
>JALSNL010000172.1 GCA_026987055.1 Melioribacteraceae bacterium
TCAATGAAGCGGATCAACATTTAAAATTAAAAAATTAAAGACCAAAGTGCATAATCTAAAATCAAAATGGATGCCGAAGAAATAACAAAAGACCTTATTGTAGAAAGTCCAACACCTTCTGCCCCGCCTTCCGTTCTAAAGCCAATATGGCAGCCTAACAAAGCAGTAACACCGCCAAAGACCATACCTTTAATCATTCCAAATATAAAATCACCCATTGTAAAAAATCTTTTTACCGAATCAAAAAAAACAGAATACGAAACATGCAAGAAGAAATTGGATACAAGATAAGCACCAATAACTGCAATTATATTTGCAAAAATTATAAGAACAGGTAACATAATTATCGATGCTAAAAAACGCGGCATTGCCAAATATCTAACCGGACTAATTCCCATTGTCTCCAAAGCATCAATTTGTTCGGTAACTTTCATAGAACCTAACTCTGCTGCAATAGAAGCTCCTACTCTTCCGGCAATAATTATTCCTGTAAGTACCGGACCAAGCTCGGTAATTATTGCTCTGCTTGTAGCAGTACCCAAAAACGAAAGCGGAGCCATTCCTTTTAATTGATATGCTGCTTGCCACGCTGCAACCGCTCCGGTAAAAATAGCTATTATAATCACCAGCGGTAAAGAACCAACTCCAATGTGTTCCATTTGTTCAAGAATAATTTTTTTATTTTTAAAAATTTTGGGAAAGAAACGAATTACTTTAAAAAAGAGAATGGAAACTTGTCCGAACTCTTGAACAAAATTTATAACTCTTCTGCCGAGATATGCTAGTAAATTTGAAAGCATTGATATTAAATTATTGTTTGATTTTTAATAAGCTTAAAATATACATATTTCATCTTAAAATTAGAAACCTTTGAAAAATTAAATTGGTCATTGCAATTCTTTCCGACCGATTACATTTTTTCATTTTCTTTCTTCTTTTAGCTTGATAATTTGAATTGTTATTTTATATTGAGATAATAAATTTAATAAGACTTTCATAACAGATTTTAACTTTAAAACCTATAGGTGAAAATTATGGACGAAATAATTTATGAAGATGCCGAACAAAAAACCGAAGTTGAAATTCCTGAAAAATTAGTATTCGGTAAAATTTTTACAGATCATATTTTTGAAATGGATTACAATACGGAAAAAGGTTGGCATAATCCTACTATTAAAAAATACGGTAATTTTAGCATGAGTCCCGCTGCAATGGTTTTACATTACGGTCAAGCAATATTCGAAGGATTAAAAGCTTACAAACACAGTGATGGAAAAATTGCTCTTTTCAGACCTGAAAAAAATTTTGAACGACTTAACAGATCAGCAAGACGTTTATGCATACCGGAAATTGATATAGAGTTTGCATTAAAAGCATTAAAAAAACTGATTAAACTTGAACAAAATTGGATTCCAACCAAACCGGGGCATTCACTTTATATTAGACCGCTAATATTTGCCAACGACCCGTACATAGGTGTAAAACCTTCCGACACTTACAAATTTATAATTATGTTAAGTCCGGTTGGACCTTACTATCCCGAAGGATTTAAACCGGTTCCCATTTTAGTTACCGATAAATACATGCGAGCCGTAAGAAAAGGAGTTGGTGATTGCAAAACAGCAGGCAATTACGCTGCAAGTTTACTTGCCCAGCGCGAAGCTAAAAAAGAAGGTTACACACAAGTTCTTTGGTTGGATGCAATTGAACAAAAATATATTGAAGAAGTCGGGACAATGAACATTTTCATCCGCTTCAAGGATGAAATTGCAACACCAATGTTAACAGGTTCAATATTACCGGGTGTTACAAGAATGTCTGTTCTCGAAATATTAAAAGATTGGGGAATGAACATAAACGAACGAATGATTTCTATAGATGAAGTTTCCGAAGCATATAAAAATAATTCGCTTGTTGAAATATTCGGCACCGGAACAGCGGCAATTATTTCATCGGTAAGTAAATTAAAATTTAATGATACAATTATGCAATTTGACGAAAATAACGCCGGAGAACTAGGCACAAAACTATACGAAGAAATTCTTGGAATTCAATACGGAACAAAAGAAGATAAATTCGGCTGGATGCAGTTTATTGATTAACCTTCTTAGAATTTACCTTTCCAAAAAAAACTCCAAAGTTATAACTTTGGAGTTTTTTATTTTTTACTTGACATAGTGCACAATTTATCACTATCTTTATAGTGTACAATTTATCACTATGGAATTGCCATGACAGAACGACAAAAAGATATATTAACTTTTATTAACAACTTTATTAATACAAACAGCTTTCCACCTTCTTACAGGGAAATTGGTAATCATTTTAATATAAAAAGCACTTTCGGTGTTAAACGCCATTTGGATGCCTTAATAAAAAAAGGTTACATTAATATAGATAGCAAATCAAACCGCTCAATTTCATTAACCGATAAAGCTTCATCTATCTTTAATCAAATAAAAGAAAATAATACTATCGAAATTCCTGTATTAGGAAGAGTAGCTGCAGGTTATCCGGTTTTTGCCGAAGAAAATATTGAAGGAACTTTATTTATAGATTCCGGTTTAATTAAAGGAAACGGAAAGTTATTCGGGTTAAAAGTTCGTGGTGATAGTATGATTGATGATGGAATTTTTGAAGGCGATACAGTTATTGTAAAATCGCAAAGCAATGCGAATAACAACGATATTATAATTGCAATGATTGATAACGATACAACGGTAAAAAGATATATGAATAAAAATTCAAAAATTGAACTAATTCCTGCTAATAAAAATTACAATCGCATAGAAGTATCAAATAAAAATGAATTTTCTATTCTTGGTAAAGTAGTTGGCGTTTACAGAATTTATAACTAAGGGGGAAATATGAAATCGGAAATATTTAATTCGGCAATAACAAACAGAAAAAAAATTAAATTTGTATATAATTTAACTCCAATAGAAGTAGAACCATATTATTTGTCTATTAATAGAAATGGTAACAAAGTAATTTACGGAAGACCAAATAGTTCTCATCAAGTAAAAATGTTTGAATTCAAAAAAATATTCAATATAAAAGTTCTAAATAATTCCAAATTTTCTCCCATTATTCCAATTTTACCAATTTATAATTAGGTGGTTAAAATGAAAGAAAGTGTAAAACAATTACAAGTAGATGACTTAATTAGTCATTTTTGGAGAAACGGATACTTAACAATAAAAAGAAAATACGGAAAGTATTTACCGGAACCCAGTTCCGTTGGACAATACAATGTAGATGCAATTGGAAAACAAAAGAAAAAATATGCTATTGGAATTCTACTAACCGAAGAAGAATTGCAAAATCCTAAAGTTTTTGACAAACTTGAATATTTGGCAACACGTCACACAAAATATACAAATAAAAGAGTAACCCTTTTTGTAGGGGTTCCAAAACATTTATTTAACAATGCAAAACTTAGTATTTCTAAGCTTAGTGAAGAAGCTAAAAAAAGCATAAAGCTTGTAAGTATTAGAGATAATGATAAAAATAAATTTTTCAATTAAAATCATTTCTTTTGTTTAATAAATCTTCTCTCTCGTATTTCTCTCTTAAAAAAGTTTTTTTTTGAGAACCAATCTAATTTTCAGTTGTACAAAGTTTTAGTAAATATTACTAAACAAGTAAACTGAAAATTCACATTAAAGATTTAGTTTCCTTGAA
>JALSNL010000173.1 GCA_026987055.1 Melioribacteraceae bacterium
GAGAAAATATCGCAAATCAACTAAGAGGAAGGGTTTCTTTTAGAAGAGCAATGAAACAAGCTATTCAATCTTCCATGAGAATGGGAGCCGAAGGAATTAGAGTTATGTGTTCCGGTAGATTAGGTGGCGCTGAAATGGCTAGAACAGAACAATATAAAGAAGGTAGAATTCCACTTCATACTATTCGAGCAGATATAGATTATGCTTCGGTAACGTCCCATACAATTTATGGTGCAATAGGCGTAAAAGTATGGATTTGTAAAGGTGAAATATTAGGTAAAAGAAAAACAGATTAAGTTTTAGGAGTTTTTATAATATGTTAATGCCCAAAAGAGTAAAATATAGAAAGCAGCAACGTGGAAAAATGAGAGGTAAAGCTACACGTGGTGCCAGAGTTAGTTTTGGAGATATTGCTTTGAAAGCAATAGAACCGGCATGGATTACAAGCAGACAAATTGAAGCCTGCAGAGTTGCTATAACTAGAAAAATGAAAAGGGATGGTAAAGTTTGGATTAGAATTTTCCCTGATAAGCCGGTTTCTAAAAAACCATTGGAAACTAGAATGGGAAAAGGTAAAGGTGCCCCTGAATTTTGGGTAGCTGTTGTTCGCCCTGGAAGAATTATGTTTGAAGTTGCGGGTGTTTCAAAAGAACTAGCCATTGAAGCATTAAACTTAGCTTCTCATAAATTGCCAATTAAAACAAAAGTGGTTATTAGACCCGATTACGAATAAAAAAGGATAGAAGCATAATGAAAATGTACGAAATTCGTGAAATGAAAGACGAAGAATTAGTTAAAAGAATTCAAGAAGAACAAGATAATTTAATCGATTTAAGATTTCAACATGAATTAAAAAATTTAACTAATACTGCGAAACTTGGTGAAACCAAAAGAGATATCGCCAGAATGTTAACATTACTAAATGAAAGAAAATTAAAAGTTTCTACTGAAATAAAAGAAAATTAAAATTGGAGTAGTTTCTAATAAATGGAAAAACGAAATTTAAGAAAGTCTAGAGTTGGAATAGTTGTTAGTAATAAAATGGATAAAAGTATTTTAGTTGCTATTGAAAGAAAAGTAGCTCATCCTATTTATAAAAAATACTTTAAAAAGACCACTAAGTTAATGGCTCATGATGAAAAAAATGAATGTAAGGTTGGAGATACTGTTAAAATTATGGAAACTCGACCTTTAAGTAAATTAAAAAATTGGCGTTTAGTTGAAATAGTTGAAAAAGCAAAGTAGAAACTACTAGGGAGTTTAATTATAAATGATACAAGAAGAATCAAATTTAGTAGTTGCCGATAATTCGGGAGCCAAAAAAGTAAGATGCATAAAAGTTCTTGGAGGTAGTAATAGACGTTATGCAAGTGTTGGAGATTTAATTGTAGTTACTGTAAAAGCTGCTTTGCCTAATGCAGGTGTAAAAAAAGGTGAAGTTTCTAAAGCAGTTATTGTAAGAACAAAGAAAGAAGTTAGACGTAAAGATGGTACTTATATAAGATTTGATGAAAATGCTGCTGTATTGTTAAATCAACAAGGTGAACCAAGAGGAACTAGAATATTTGGTCCTGTTGCAAGAGAACTTAGAGATAAAAAATTTATGAAAATTATATCATTAGCACCTGAAGTTTTATAAGGGATTTATAGATGAAAGTAAGAAAAGAAGATAAAGTTGTTGTTATTGCCGGTAACTATAAAGGAAAAACCGGAAAAATATTAAAAGTATTTCCTAAAAAAAATAGAGTTATTGTTGAAGGTGTTAACATTAGAAAAAGACATACAAAAGCAAGTCAACAAAATCCACAAGGTGGTATTGTTGAAAAAGAACTACCTATTGATGCTTCTAATGTAATGTTGTTGGATCCTAAAACAAATGAACCAACTCGCATTGGAAAAAAAATTATAATTGATGATAAAACTGGTAAGAAAAAATCAGTAAGAATAAGTAGAACAAGTGGAGAAATGTTGTCCTAAAAACAACAATAATTAAGAGAAAATATGGCTGATAAAAGTAAAAAAACAGTAAAGAAAGTTGAAAAAACTAAAAGTGTTGAAGCTAAAAACATAACACCAAGGTTAGAAGAAAAATATACTAAGGAAATAGTGCCGAATTTAGCTAAACAGTTTAATTATAAAAGTTCAATGCAGATTCCGAAGTTAGAAAAAATTGTTCTCAATATGGGTTTAGGTGCAGCAGTTCAAGATTCTAAATTAATTGGAGAAGCAGTTGCAGATTTAGAGACTATTGTTGGACAGAAAGCATTAATAAGAAAAGCTAAAAAATCTATATCCAATTTTAAATTGAGAGAAGGTGTGGACATAGGTGCTAAAGTTACATTGAGAAGAAAAAGAATGTATGAATTTTTGGATAGACTTATTGCTATAGCAATGCCAAGGATACGTGATTTCAGAGGAATTTCCGATAAATCATTTGATGGACGTGGTAATTATACTTTAGGAATAAAAGAGCATATTATTTTTCCGGAAATTAATATTGATAAAGTTAACCGTGTTTTAGGGATGGATATAACATTTGTTACATCAGCTAAAACAGACAAAGAGGCATTCGAATTGCTGAAAGCTTTCGGAATGCCGTTTAGAAAAAAAGAAGTTCAACAAGGATAAATAAGGAATTGTATGTCTAGAAAATCTTTAATTGCTAGAGAAGAAAAAAGAAGAAAATTAGTTGAAAAGTATTCCGCTTTAAGGAAAGAGCTAAAAGAAAAAGGTGATTATGAAGGTTTACAAAAGTTACCAAGAAACTCTTCGCCTATTAGGTTAAGAAATAGATGTATAATGACAGGACGACCGAGAGGTTATAATAGAAAATTTGGTGTTTCGCGTTTGGTTTTTAGAGAACTTGCTCTAAAAGGTGAAATACCCGGAATTAAAAAATCTAGCTGGTAATAGATAGGAGAATTATAAATGCCCGTTACAGATCCGATTGCAGATTATTTAACAAGAATAAGAAATTCAGTTAGAGCTAAGAAAAAATATGTTGAAGTTCCTTCTTCAAATATGAAGCTTAAAATAACTGAAATATTAAAAGATAATTATTTTATTAGAGACTATAACGTTATTGAAGATAATAAACAAAATGTTATAAGAATACATTTAAAATATGTTGATGGAGAAGCATCAATAACAGGATTAAAAAGAATAAGTACACCTGGGTTGAGATCGTACGTTGATCAAAATAATATTCCCAGAGTATTAAATGGATTAGGTATAGCAATCTTATCTACATCAAAAGGATTGTTAACCGATAAACAAGCAAAAAACGAATCAATTGGTGGCGAAGTAATTTGTCATGTTTGGTAATTAGTTACGGAGTTAATAAGTGTCTAGAGTCGGTAAAAAACCAATAGATGTTAAAGGCGTTGAACTAACGCAAACAGGTAATACCATTAAGGTAAAAGGAAAATTTGGAGAACTTGAAAAAAGTTTTCACCCGAATATGTCAATTAAAGTTGATAATGGTGAACTAGTAGTAGAAAGACCAAATGATCAACGAGAAAACAGAGCTTTACATGGTCTAACCAGAGCTTTAATCAATAATATGGTACAAGGTGTATCAACAGGTTTTAGCAAAACCTTGGATATTGTTGGTGTAGGTTATAAAGCTGAATTAAAAGGGAAAAATTTGCTATTAATAATTGGGTATTCTCATCCAATTTATTTTATTCCGCCTGATGAAATAAAATTAGAAATCCCTACTCCCACACGAATTGTAATAAGTGGGTGTGATAAGGAACTGGTTGGACAGGTTGCTGCAAAAATTAGATCCTTTAGAAAACCGGAACCATATAAAGGTAAAGGTATTAAATATTCAGATGAAATTATCATTCGTAAGGCAGGTAAAACAGCCGGTTAATTGAGGTTTAAGAAAAATGCAAAATAAAAGATTTAAGAAAAAAATTAAAATAAGAAAAAAAATATCCGGTACTTCATCTACTCCAAGAATATCGGTGTTTAGAAGTTTGAATCAAATTTATGCCCAAATAATTGATGATACAAATGGAACAACTTTAGTTGCAGCATCTTCATTATCTAAAGATTTGGCTAAAGAAATTGGTAAAACTTCAGGTAAAATTGAAAAAAGTAAAATAGTTGGAGTAAATTTAGCTAAAAAAGCTATTGAAAAAGGTATAACTTCTGTTGTTTTTGATAGAAATGGTTATAAATATCATGGCAGAATTAAGGCTTTAGCCGATGGTGCCAGAGAAGGTGGACTCAAGTTTTAATAAATAATTTAACTGATTGCCGGATCGTCTAATGGTAGGACAACGGCCTTTGACGCCGTATGTAGAGGTTCGAATCCTCTTCCGGCAACAAATTTAGTGTTATTAAGGAGCAAAAATTGAAGTATAAAAAAGTTAGTGGTTTAGATTCACTTAAAGAAAAAGTAGTTCATATTAATCGTGTTGCTAAAGTGGTTAAAGGTGGTAGAAGATTTAGTTTTAATGCCATTGTTGTTGTTGGAGACGGTAATGGACATGTTGGAGTTGGGCTTGGTAAAGCTAATGAAGTTTCTGATGCCATATCCAAAGGTATTGATGATGCTAAGAAAAATGTTTATAGAGTCCCAATTGTTAAAGGTACTATTCCCCATACAATTGTCGGAAAATATGGAGCCGGTCGAGTTTTAATTAAACCTGCTTCTCAGGGAACCGGATTAATTGCCGGTGGTGGAGTTAGAGCGGTATTAGAATTAGCCGGTGTTCAAGATGTACTTACAAAATCACTTGGTTCAAGTAACCCCCATAACCAAGTTAAGGCAACCTTACAAGGTTTATTAAATGTTATTGATGCTAGAACAATGGCTGCTAAAAGAGGTATGGAAGTTAGTCAGTTATTTAATTCTTAATTGAGGTAATGATGGCAAAAAAATTAAAAATAACACAAGTTAAAAGTATAATAGATAGACCCAAAGACCAAAAGCTGACTATTAAAGCATTAGGACTTGGAAGGCCTAATTATGTTAAAATACATAATGACTCACCTCAAATAAGAGGAATGGTTAATAAAGTTTCACATTTAGTTAAAATGGAAGAAATATAAGTTTAGGAAATAAATTATTATGGATGTATTAAGTAATCTAAAATATGCAAAAGGTTCTGTTAAAAGTAAAAAGAGAATTGGCAGAGGTGAAGGAACCGGAAGAGGTGGTACTGCTACAAAAGGTATGAATGGTCAAAAATCCCGTTCCGGTTTTAAAAACAGAGCATGGTTTGAAGGCGGACAAATGCCACTACAACGTAGGGTACCTAAACGCGGATTTACCAACATTTTCAAAATTAAATATGAAAATGTTAATGTAGATAAGCTACAAAAATTAGTTGATGCAAAAAAAATAAAAGATACAGTTAATGCCCAAATATTAAAAGAAGCTGGTGTTATTTCTAAAATTACTACTCCTTTTAAGATATTAGGCAACGGAGAATTAAAAGCTAAATTAAATGTTGAAGCTAAATACTTTAGTAAAACCGCAAAAGAAAAAATTGAAGCTGCCGGTGGAAAAATAAGCGAGACTAAATAATAATGGGAAAATTTCAGGATACCTTTAGAAATATCTTTAAAATACCGGAGTTAAGAGAAAGAATTCTTTATACCTTAGGGCTTTTAGTGATTGTAAGAATTGGAGCTCACATCACTTTGCCAGGTATAGATTCATATTTATTATCAGAAGCTATGGCAAATAGGTCTTCTGATAATTTATTAGGTATGTATGATATGTTTGTTGGGGGAGCATTTAAAAATGCTGCCATATTTGCTTTAGGTATTATGCCGTATATCTCAGCTTCTATTATTATACAATTAGGTGGAGCGGTAATTCCATATTTTCAAAAATTACAAAAAGAGGGTGAAGAAGGTAGAAAAAAAATCACCCAATTAACAAGATATGGAACCGTTTTAATTTCTTTATTTCAAGCGTTGGGTGTTGTTACCGGGGTTATACTAAATACAAATTTTAATGGTGTATCTGTGGTTCCTGAAGAAATTAGAGGAATAGGTTTTATCATTTCTTCGGTAATCTTTTTAGTTGCCGGTACGGTTTTTATGATGTGGATTGGTGAACAGATTACTGATAAAGGTATTGGTAATGGGATTTCATTAATTATTTTTATTGGGATAGTTAATAGGTTACCATTTGCTCTTTTAGATGAATTCAGATTGGTTAGTTCCGGAAGTCAAAATATAGTAATAGAAATTGCAATTTTAATATTTATGGTATTTATTATAGCCGGCATTGTTTACGTTACTGACGGAACAAGAAGAATCCCTGTTCAATATGCTAAAAGAGTTGTCGGAAGAAAAGTTTACGGTGGTGTAACTCAATATATTCCATTAAAAGTAAATACTGCAGGTGTAATGCCAATTATTTTTGCACAAGCAATAATGTTTTTACCAAGTACTTTATTTTCGTTTTTCCCTAATAATGAATTTATTCAAACTTTAGCCGGATATTTTTCTTATACATCGTTCACTTATTCGTTTATTTACTTTTTTATAATTGTTTTCTTTACATATTTTTATACAGCAATAGCATTCAATCCGCAAGAAGTTGCTGAGAATATGAAAAAGCAGGGAGGGTTTGTTCCGGGCATAAGACCGGGTAAACCAACAGCAGAATTTATAGATAATATTTTAACAAAAATTACTTTACCAGGTTCAATATTTTTAGGTATTGTAGCAATTTTACCTGCATTTGTATCAAGAATGGGAGTTTCACCAAGTTTTGCTTCATTTTTTGGAGGAACAAGTCTTTTAATTCTTGTTGGTGTTGCTTTAGATACATTACAGCAAGTTGAATCTCATCTACTTATGAGACATTATGATGGTTTTATGAAGTCCGGTAAATTGAAAGGGCGTAAATAGCGTAATAGAATTGATTATAATTAAAAGTAAAAAAGAAATAGATTTAATAAGAGAAAGCTCTAAAATAGTTGCGGAAACTCTTCAACTTGTAAAACGTTTTGCCAAAGAAGGTACAACTACTTTAGAACTTGACAAGATAGCAGAAGAATATATATTAAGCAATGATGGTATTCCGGCTTTTAAAGGATACAAACAAGTTGGTACAATTGATTTTCCGGGAACGATTTGTGCTTCTATAAATGAAGAGGTTGTTCATGGAATACCAAGCAATAGAAAATTAGAAAATGGGGATATTATTTCCATTGATGTTGGTGTTCTTAAAAATGGTTTTTATGGTGATGCAGCTTTAACAGTAGCAGTCGGAGATATTTCAGAAGAAAAAAAACGATTGATGGAAGCTACTGAAAAATCTTTATACATTGGTATTGAACAAGCCAAAAAGGGCAATAGAATTGGTGATATTTCTGCTGCCATACAGGAATATATTGAAAACCAAGGATTTTCTATTGTAAGAGATTTATGTGGACACGGAGTAGGAAAAAATTTGCATGAAGATCCGCAAATACCTAATTTTGGTATTGCAGGAAGAGGAGCAAAAATTAAAAACGGAATGGCAATTGCTATTGAACCAATGATAAATATTGGAACATATAAAATAAATGTAGCATCAGATGGATGGACGATTTATACGGCGGATAGAAAACCATCAGCACATTTTGAACATACAATTGCTATTATAAATGATAAACCAGAAATATTATCGGTTGTGTAAATATGGCTAAGCAAGAATCTATTAAAATTGATGGTATAATTACCGAAACTTTACCAAATGCAAATTTTAAAGTGCGTTTGGAAAACGGACACGAAATACATGCTCATATTTCAGGAAAAATGAGAATGTATTTTATCAAGATTCTTGTAGGTGATAAAGTTGCTGTTGAATTATCACCTTATGATTTAAATAAAGGTAGAATTACATACAGGTATAAATAGCGGAGCTAGGTATGAAAGTTAGAGCGTCTGTAAAAAAAATGTGTGACCATTGCAAAATAATTAAAAGAAATGGCACGGTAAGAGTGATTTGTAAAAATCCAAAACATAAACAACGTCAAGGTTAAACCAATTTTAGGAGAAAAATAATTTGGCTCGTATAGCAGGTGTTGATTTACCAAAACAAAAAAAAGCTTACATTGGTCTTACTTATATTTATGGTATAGGACAACATACTTCATATTATATTTTAGATAAAGCAAAAATTAATCCGGATAAAAAAATTGCTGATCTTACCGATGAAGAAGTTGCAAAAATAAGAGCAATAATGACTGCGGAAATTAAAGTTGAAGGTGCTCTTAGAAGTGAGGTTCAGCAAAATATTAAAAGACTTATGGATATAGGTTGCTATAGAGGTTTGAGGCATAGAAGAGGTTTACCTGCAAGAGGTCAAAGAACTAAAACTAATGCAAGAACCAGAAAAGGTAGAAAAAGAACTGTTGCCGGTAAGAAAAAAGCACCTGGTAAATAAGTAGTATATTGAAATTAAAATGTTAAAGGAGATTTAGCTTGGCAAAATCTACAAGAAGATCGAAAAAGAAAATACATGTTGATGCTGTTGGTGTTGCTCATATTAAAGCATCATTTAACAATGTATTAGTTACAATAACCGACGTTTATGGAAATACAATCTCGTGGTCAACTGCAGGTAAAAATGGTTTTAAAGGATCTAGAAAAAATACACCATTTGCTGCTCAAGTTACTTCCGAAGCTGCTGCTAAAGAAGCTCATGATCTTGGATTAAAAAGAGTAGATGTTTTAATTAAAGGTCCTGGTGCCGGTAGAGATGCTGCTATTAGAGCATTAAATACTGCCGGATTACATATTATGTCTATTAAAGATATTACACCAATACCACATAATGGTTGTAGACCTCCAAAACGAAGAAGAGTTTAAATATAAGGAAATATAGATGGGAAGATATACTGGTCCAAGAGCCAAATTAGTTAGAAAATTTGGCGAAAATATTTTTGGTAATCCAAAATTTGATAAAATTCTTAGTAAAAAACCTTACGGTCCCGGACAACATGGTAACGGTAGAAAAAGAGTTTCTCATTATGGTACTCAATTAAAAGAGAAACAAAAATTAAAAATTATGTACGGATTGTATGAAAAACAATTTAGGAATTATTTCAAAAAAGCTGATAGAATGCGCGGAATTACAGGCGAAAATTTACTTCAGCTATTAGAAAGACGTTTTGATAATACCGTGTATCGGTTGGGTTTTGCAACATCCAGAGCACAAGCAAGACAATTGGTTTTACATCGTCATCTTACTGTTAATGGTAAATTAGTTAACATACCATCTTATTTACTAAAACCTGGTGATGTAATTGAAGTAAGACCTAAAAGCAAGAAGATGGATGTATTTCACAATGCCTTAAGAATTAGAAAAAGCAATCCTTATGAATGGATTGAAGTGGAAAAAGCTAATTTATCCGGTACTTTTGTTTCTATTCCTGAACGTTCACAAATTCCGGTAAACGTTAATGAACAACTTATTGTAGAGTTGTATTCTAAGTAATTAAAAATTTAATAAGAGGATTTAAATGAGTTATCCCTTTATAAAAATGCCTGACGGTGCAATTCTTGATGAAAAAACATCAACACCTAAGTATGGTAAATTTACAATTCAACCACTCGAAAGAGGTTTTGGAGTTACACTTGGTGCTGCTTTTAGGAGAATTCTTTTATCTTCCTTAACCGGTGCCGCAATAACCGCCATTAAAATAGATGGTGTTTTACATGAATTTACGTCTATACCCGGAGTAGTTGAAGATGTTACCGAGATAATCTTAAATCTCAAAAAAGTTAGAATGAAAGTTCTAAATAAGAAAACTAATAAAGTCGAAATATCGTTAACAGGCGCTACAAACTTTACTGCTGACGATATACAAAAGAATTCTCCGGATATAGAAATACTTAATCCTGATTTACACATTGCTACTTTAAATGAAGATGCTAAATTTACTATAGAATTAAGAATAGGATTTGGAAAAGGATTTGTTCCCGCAGCTAAACAAAACATTAGTGAACAAACAATAGGAATTATTCCTATTGATTCAATATTTACTCCCTTGGAAAATGTACGTTATGATATAGAAAATGTTAGAATAGGTGAAAGTAACGAATATGAAAAACTTAGCTTGGAAGTTACCACCGATGGATCTATTACCCCGGAAGAAGCTTTGTCCGGTGCAGGTGTAATATTAAGAGATCATATTAATATGTTTATTAATTTTGATATTGAACAAGAAGAAGATAAAGTTGATAATGAAAAAGATATTGAATTTGAAAGAGTGAAAAAAATTCTTACTACTAATGTAGATGATTTGGAACTTAGTGTTAGATCTCATAATTGTTTAAAAGCTGCAAATATTAAAACAATGGGTGATCTTGTAAGAAAAGATGAAAGTGAAATGTTAAAGTTTAGAAATTTTGGAAGAAAATCTCTATCTGAACTAATGGATATTGTTGATCAGTATAATTTAGAATTCGGAATGGATGTAGATAAGTATTTAAATGACAAAACTGAAAAATAATAAATTCTGTAAAAGGTTGAAATAATGAGACATAGAATTAAAGGTAGAAAATTAGGAAGATCTACTTCACATAGACTGGCAACTTTAAGATCTTTAGCTACTGCTTTAATTAAGCATAAAAAAATTAAGACTACTCTTGCAAAAGCAAAACAAACCAGGTTATTTGTTGAACCATTAATTACAAAAGCAAAAAACGGTTCTGTACATGCCAGAAGATTAGTTGCACGTGAAATTCATGACAAAGAAGTTGTTAAAGAATTATTTGGCGAAGTAGCGGAAAAAATTGGTGATAGACCCGGTGGCTATACAAGAATAGTTAAATTAGGTAATAGAGCCGGTGATGGTGCCGAAATGGCAATTATTGAACTTGTTGACTATAATAATATTTCCAACAAGAAACCTAAAAAGTCAAAGGCAAAGAAAAAAGCTGAACCAAAAGTTGAAGAAGCTAATATCGTAGAAGAAACTGTAGAAGAAGTTAAAGAAGAAACTGCTGCTAAAATAGAAGATAAAGCTGAAGAAACTAAAGAAGAAATAAGTGAAGAAAAAACTGACGATAAGAAGCCGGATGATTTAAAGAAAATTGAAGGAATAGGTCCTAAAATTGCTGAAATACTTAATTCAAACGGTATTAAAACTTTTTCCGAACTAGCAGCTGTAGAAGCTGATAAAATCAGAGAGTACTTAAAAGAAGCCGGTGGTAGGTTTGCATCTCACAATCCGGAAACATGGCCTGCTCAAGCAAAATTAGCAGCCGAAGGGAAATGGGATGAACTTAAGAAATGGCAAGATGAACTTGATGGTGGAATTGATAAAGCCTAAAGGCTTGTTATTATAATATTGTTTATTAAATTATTTTAGGAAAGAGCAGCTTTGGGGCTGCTCTTTTTGTTTATGTTAAAAATAGAATTTCAAAAATCAATACATTTAACTAAAAATCTTCCAAAAGAACCAATTCAAGAAGTGGTTTTATGTGGTCGTTCTAATGTAGGAAAATCTTCATTTATAAATTCATTATCAAAAAAGAAAAACGTTGCAAAAACTAGTTCTACACCAGGGAAAACAAGATCATTAAATTTCTATTTGGTTGAAAATAAATTTCATCTTGTTGATCTTCCCGGTTATGGATATGCAAAAGTTTCATTAAAAGCAAAAGAAGAATGGCAAAAGTTAATTAAAAATTATTTTTATGAAAGTAATAATATTGCTTTGGCACTGCATTTAATTGATAGTAGGCATAAACCCACACAATTAGATATTATGTTTAATTTTTTACTGAAAGATTTGGAAATTCCCTACATTGTAATTCTTTCTAAAGCCGATAAATTGAATCAATCCGAACGTTCAAAAAGCGTGAAGCAAGTAATGGAACAATTCCCGGAATTAAGTTTAAATGATAATTTAATCTTATATTCTTCTGTAAGAGGTATAGGTAAGAAAACAGTTGAGATAATGCTTACTAAGTTATTTGTTTAATGTTATTTAACAAAAGATTTGTTATAATTAAAAAATGAATTTATTATTTTTAGTAAAACAAAGTGTCTGTTTATGTTTTTATCTTCAAGAAATAAAAAACGAATATTAATTTTTTTAGTAATTCCATTACTAGCTATTATTCCATTATTATCCGAGGATTTTACACTTAAAATAATAGCAACAATTGTTCTGGTTGTTTATGTTGCATTTATTATTTTTCTCAGAGATTCAGTTAGAATTAAAGATATTTTTAATGAAGAAAATGAACCGATTTTAGAACCTGAAGAAGAAATCCAAGACCAATATTCTTTTGAAACAGATAATGGAGAAGGATTTGAAATAATTTCTAAAACAAAAAGTACAGATATTATCACATCTGAAAACTATGCTTCGGTTTCAAAAAATAAATTAAAAAGTGGAATTTCAAAAGAAGAGCTAAAGCAACAATTTCAACAAATTATTGACGAAGAGCTGCCTGTAGATGTTAATAGTGATGAACAATTTATTTTTGTATTAGAAAAGATATTAAATGTTATTAAAGAAGCATATTTAGCAAATTCGGTTCTGTTTTTTTGGTACAACGAATTAAAGCAAGAACTTTCTTTACAAAAATATTTTAGTAACAATCCCGCCGCAATTAGTAAAAAGAAATTTTCATTGGAAGATGATATTATTAGTAAAATTGTTAATCAAGAAGAACCGATTCATTTAAGTGAAATTTCTACAAATGCGGAAATGGATGTGATTAGATATTATGATTCGCCTCAAGGCATTAAAAGTTTTGTTGGTGTTCCTCTTTTTTATAATAAAAAATTAAGTGGTGTTTTAGTTGTTGATGCCAAAGCCCTTGATGCTTTTGGTGTTGAAACAGTTTATTCATTGGGCAGATTTGTTCGTATCATTGCAATAATAATTTCACTATTTGATGAAAAGTTTTCCGGTTCTACATCAGAGAATAGGCTGGAAGGACTTTTGAGTATCTTAAAAAAAGAAAGAAAATTTGATAGTGTGGATGATTTACACGATATAATAGATGGTAGTATTAAAAATCTTATTCATTGGGATGTTTTTTCATTTGTTTATTACTCTCCTGAAGATCAGAAATTTACAGTTACAAAATCTGAAAATAAAACTACGATGGAATATAATGAAGTAGGCACCGAAATTGAACTAAAAGATACCCTGGTTGGTAAAGCAATACTTAGCGGTGTTCCCGTCAATATTGAAGATATGGACAATGCAAAATATACAAGATTTACTATTGATGAACCCAATAACTTAGGTGGTTCATTTTTAGCGTTACCTTTAATTTATGATGGACAAAATTTTGGTGTTTTATGTTTTGAAAGTATGAAAAAGAAAATATACAGTATTTCAGATGTTAAATTTATGAAAAATGCAATCAGATTTTTTTCTTTTTTTGTTTATACTTATTCAACTCATACAATACTTAAAAGTTTGTTGTCTGTTGATGTTGAAACAAAAACTTTAACATACGATGCGTTTATTAATCAAACTAATTCTGATATTATCAAAAGCAATGAAGTAAATGTTCCCGGTGTACTTGCTTTAATTCAGATAGATGATTTTTTAGAAGACAGATCATTATTTGAAACAGATCCGTTCCCAAAAGTTCTTGAAACAATAAACCAAACAATACAAAGTGAAATTACACCGCTATGTAATTTAGGTAGATTAGGAGAAAAACTTTTTGGAATATACTTCTTTAATTCCACAACAAAAGATGTTTTCCTTTGGGCAGAAAAATTAAGAATAAAAATTGCCAGAAAACCTATTTCCGTACTTTCAAAACAAACTACTTTTACCGTTTCAATTGGAATAGCTTCTGCAAAACAAAAAAATGATATAGAAGAAGTTCTTAAAAATGCGGAATTAGCCTTAAATAAAGCTTTGGAAAAAGGCGGTAATTCAGTTAAAAATATAAATTAGGTAATAATTTGAATAATTTTCTTTTAATAATTCTTGATGGTGTTGGGATAGGAGAACTACCCGATGCAAACAAATATGGCGATGTTGGCAGTGACACTTTGGGAAACTTGTCAAAACATGTTGGGGGTCTAAAATTACCTAACTTACAAAAATTCGGTTTGGCAAATATTAAAGAATTATACAATTTCCCGTCGGTTAAAACTCCTCTGGCTTCTTATGGTAAGATGAGAGAAATTTCA
>JALSNL010000174.1 GCA_026987055.1 Melioribacteraceae bacterium
AGTAAACAATATTATGTTAAGTAATATTTCGGTTACAAATGCTAAATTACCTTCCGGAGTTGTTGGTATCAATAATAGAACAGTGAAAAATGTTTCTTTTAATAATGTATCAATAAAGTATTCATCAACTATTGATGTGGAGCCTCTGGCAGCAAATTCAGTTCCTTACTTAGACTTATCATATCCAATGGCAATTATGCATGGTAAAAATTTACCTGCATACGGTTTTTACTGTAGAAATGTTGATGATATTACATTTAACAATGTATCAATTTATTCTGCTTTGGGAGAAAAAAGACCTGCTATGCTTTTTGATAAAGTTAATGGTTTGGAATTAAATTCTATTAAAATTAAGAATGATAAAGTTGCTGCAACAACCTTCTATTTAAGAAATTCAAAAAATATTTATACAACTTTTTGCAGAGTAGAAAATAAAATAAAATCCTTATTCCAAATTGAAAAAAACAATTGTGGCAACATCTTTTTCCATAATAATTTATTGCACAATGTAGAAAAAGAAAACGAATTGGTTAACGCATTACCGGAAAAGCAATTATTTGCAGAAATAAAGCCCGCTGAAAAATTTGAAGTAACTAAAAACAATATAAGTGATGGATTGCAATTTCAAAATATAACCGATACTCCATTAGAAGTAGAGTTTGAAATTAATAAAAAAGTAACTCCCCAAATATGTCTTCTTATCAAAAGTGATATTAAGAAACAACAGAAAGTAAGAATAAATTATAATAATATTTCTCAAGAGTTTACGGTTGATTGGGATAAGTGGGGATGGGCTCCAATTACTTTAACCCAAAAGTTTAGTAATAAAACAAAATTAAAATTTACAATAGAAGCAGTTAGTAAAAGTTCTCGTTTACTTGTTTCAAAAGTTTACTTGAAGAATTTAAAACTAGGTTACACAGACTAATTTTATTCGCAGGAGAATTTTATGAACCTAAGTTATATAGATATAATAATAGTAATTATATATGTAATATTTGTTTTTTTTGCCGGCTCATTTGTTAAAAAATATATTAAAGGTATTGATGACTATCTTGTTGCCGGGCGTTCGATGGGGTTTAATCTCGGTCTCATATCACTAATGTGTACCGAAATTGGAATGATAACTTATATGTATTATGCCGAGCTTGGATTTCAGGCTGGGTTTGCAAGTTTAATTGTGGCACTACCGCCTGTAGTTGCTTATTTCTTTTTAGGGAAAACCGGATTTATTATAAAACCGTTACTGGAAATGCAAATTAAAACAATTCCTGAATTTTTCTCTAAAAAGTACTCAAAGGGAGTTAGATTTTATATCGGTTTATTAATGGCAGTTGGGGGAATATTGAATTTTGGTGTGTTTCCCGGTGTAGAAGCCAGGTTTATAAATATTGTTACAGGTATTCCTAATGATTATTTGTTAGTTACAATGGTGGTTTTACTAACTATAGTTTTACTTTACACTCTTGTTGGCGGAATGGTTTCGGTTATTGTAACAAATTACATCCAATATGCAATTTTAAGTTTCGGAATGGTTTTTATTACTATTGCCGGAGTTTTTGCAATTGGATGGAGTGAAATTGTTGATGCAGTTACATATAGTATGGGAGCAAAAGGAATGAATCCTTTTTATCCTTCGGTAAGCAGCAGTGAGTTTGGTATTGGGTTTTTGATTTGGCAAATTCTGGAATGGATTGCTCTTCTTGTAGGTTGGCAAGCAATATCAATGAGATTGTTCTCCTCAAAAAATACGAAAACCGGACAAAAGATTTATAGATGGTCCGGACTAATGTTTCTTTCCAGAGCAGTATTACCGATATTTTGGGGCATTGTTGCATTTGGATATTTTGCTAATCAAGGTAAAGAAGTTACCGGTTTGGATTCTCTTCCGCTTTTAATAACGCAAATTATGCCTTCAGGACTTTTGGGCTTAATATTTGCCGGTTTACTGGCTGCTTCAATGTCAACTTACGCCAGTTATTTACTCTCGTGGAGTTCAATAGTTTCTCAAGATATTATTGGGTCGGTAATAAAATATATTACCGGTCAAGAATTAAGTTCCAAAAAACAGTTACTTGTTAGTAGAATTACAATGGCTGCTGTTATGATTTTTATTATTTGGTGGTCACTTTTTCATGATCTTCAAGGTTATCTTTACTTTTATTTACAAATGACAGCCATGCTATTTATTCCAGGTACTCTTATTTGTGTAACATTAGGAATATATTGGAAAAAGGCACGTACATTAGGAGCATATTTAGCCATTACTTTTGGTGCACTTCCTCCACTACTATATTTGTTTTATCCAAAACAAGTAGAATCTTATGCCTCAGAGATAGGTTGGGGAGGATTTTTAATAGCTTTATTTGGAATGGTGATTGGCTCGGTAATTCAAAATATGATTGGTCCGAAAAATAAAAATAAGGAGATAGCATAATGGGTTTTTGGGAAATAGTTTGGTTAGTAACAATTGTATTTTCTACTCTTTCTTTCACATTTATGTCACTTAGAGTATTGTATTTTGGATTTGGAGAGTTGAAGTTTATGTTATCTAGTTTGGAAACGGAACATAATAATAATAATAAACAAGGTAAAAATGTCTGATAATTTAATTATAAATAATAATATTAAATGTTACTCATATAATATTGGTTTGAGTAAAAATTTATTATTCATACTTAATAGAAGTATTCTGTTAAGTATTATAATTTTTTTTAGTAGTATTAACTTATATGCACAAGTAGAAAAGGATACAGTTAAGATTCTTCATATTAGTGATCCGCATGTAGTTTATCAATTGAGTAAAACTCATCCTATTTTTGCCGGCTTACGTAAGCACTTAATTGGAAGTGAGGATTCGTTAAATAATTTTTTAAAGATAATTCCACCTAAAGTAAATGCTGATGCTGTAATAATTACAGGTGATTTAATTGATTATTATAAAGCGGAAATATCTAAAGAATGTGAAACGGCAGTATCAAATCAAGTTGAACAATTTAAAAAAATTTATGAAAACTCTAAGGTACCACTTTATTTAACTCTTGGTAACCATGATATAAGCTACTATGGAGTTAATGAACAAGACTCTGAAAAAGTAGAAATACAGTATGTTGCCAAAGAAGCAAAAGCTTCATTTATTAGAAATATAGAATGTTTTCGAAATGGTACTTATTACAAAAAGAAATATACAGTTGGCAAAACCAATTATCATTTATTTTTTCTGGATAATGGCTACTATAACCTAAATGATCTTTTTGATCCGATACAATTGGATTGGGTAAGAGACGAACTTAAAAAAATTGGCAACGAACCGGTTTTGATGTTTTTTCATCGGTATTATCCTATTGGTGATGTAAACGGCGATGGAATTGCCATTAAAAAAAACAGACCAACCGATTGGCCCAAAAAGCAAGATTGCTCATCAGGTATGCTTAAAATTATTAACGAACATAAAAATATTAAGGCAATGTTTGTAGGGCATCAACATAATAATTCTTGGGAAGGTATAAAATTTCCAAATGGGCAAATAGTTTATGAGATTATGACTTCGGCTCTGTTCAAAGGAACAAATAATTGGCGTTTAATTAAATTTACCGAATCTAATATACTAGTGTCTAAGCCTGGCATATTGGAAACGGAAATAAAAATTTCAAATTAAAAAAGATGA
>JALSNL010000175.1 GCA_026987055.1 Melioribacteraceae bacterium
CGTTGGCGAAGTAATGTCTATCGGAAAAACTTTTGAAGAAGCAATTCAAAAAGGCTTAAGAATGATTGGACAAGGTATGCACGGATTTGTTGGCAATAAAAAAATTCTTGCCGATAATATTGAAGACATGCTTACCAACCCTACCGATATGAGAATTTTCATAATTGCCGCCGCTTTTGCCAAAGGATTAACCGTAGATAAAATATACAATTTAACAAAAATAGATAAATGGTTCCTCGTCAAACTTCTCAATATTTTTACACACAAAAACGAACTTAAAAAATTTAATGCATTAAAAGAATTGCCCGATGAATTATTGTTGGAAACTAAAAAATTAGGTTTCTCAGATTTCCAAATTGCACGCTTTGTGTTAAAAAGTAATTCCGAAACTATTGACAATGATTTAATTAAAGTTAGAGAACACAGAATTGCAAAAGGAATAAAACCTTTTGTAAAACAAATTGATACTCTTGCCGCCGAATATCCCGCACATACAAATTATCTTTATTTAACATATAGCGGAATTGAACACGATATAGAATTTCAAAACGATAAAAATTCCGTTGTGGTACTCGGTTCCGGTGCATACAGAATCGGCAGCAGCGTTGAATTTGATTGGTGCGGTGTTAATGCACTTAACACAATCAAAAAAGAAAACTACCGTTCAATAATGATTAATTACAATCCCGAAACTGTTAGTACGGATTATGATTTAAGCGATAGACTTTACTTTGACGAATTAACATTTGAAAGAGTTTTGGATATTGTCGAACTGGAAAATCCTAAGGGCGTAATTGTTTCTACAGGCGGACAAATTCCTAACAATCTTGCTATCCGCTTGCATAATTATTCAATTAATATTTTGGGAACAACTCCCCTTTCAATAGATAGAGCGGAAAACAGACATAAATTTTCTCAAATGCTTGATGACTTAAAAATAGATCAACCGAGATGGAAAGAACTTACAAGTACAAACGAGATAAAACATTTTATTACAGATGTCGGCTATCCGGTTTTAGTGCGTCCCTCTTATGTACTTTCCGGTGCTGCTATGAACGTTGTTTCCAACGAAAATGAACTTGAACACTTTTTACAATTGGCAGCCGAAGTTTCAAAAAAATATCCTGTAGTTGTTTCGGAATTTATTGAAAATGCCAAAGAGATAGAAATGGATGCCGTTGCTGACAAGGGTGAAGTTGTACTTTACGCAATTAACGAACACATAGAATTTGCCGGAGTACATTCCGGCGATGCTACAATGGTTTTCCCGCCGCAGAAAATTTATTTTGAAACAGTTAGAAGAATTAAAAACATTACAAGAAAAATTGCCGAAGAATTAAATATATCAGGTCCGTTCAATATTCAGTTTTTAGCCAAAGATAATGATGTAAAAGTTATTGAATGTAATTTACGTGCTTCAAGAAGCTTGCCTTTTGTTTCCAAAGTGTTAAAGGTAAATTTTATTAAATTTGCAACAGACATAATGTTAAATGTAAAATATGATAAGCCGAATAAATCGTTATTTGAACTTGATTACATTGGAATTAAAGCACCGCAATTTTCATTTTCACGGTTAAGCAAAGCAGACCCGATACTTGGCGTTGATATGTCTTCTACCGGTGAAGTCGGCTGCATCGGAGATGATTATTACGATGCATTGCTTAAATCAATGATATCGGTCGGATATAAAATTCCAAGGAAAAATATTTTACTTTCCACCGGACCTGTAGAATCTAAAGCGGAATTGCTGGATTCAATAAAATTACTTATTAAGAATGGCTACAAACTATTTGCAACCAGAGGAACTTACAAATTTCTAAAAGAAAATAATGTTGAATCGGAATTACTTTATTGGCCGGACGAAAATAAAACACCTAACACAATTGAATATTTACAAAAAAGAAAAATAGATTTGGTAATAAACATTCCGAAAAACCATACTAAAAACGAATTGGACAACGATTACACTATAAGAAGAAGTGCAATTGACTTTAACATTCCTTTAATTACAAACTCCCGTTTGGCACAAGCGTTTATCACGGCATTCTGCACAAAAGATATTGATGATATTTCAATTAAAAGTTGGAATGAATATTAAATCTTGGTTTGCATAAGTTAGAATGAACTTATATTTATTTCTTTACTTAATTAAACTTGTTTATTAACTTTTATGAAACAGGTAAAAACAAAAGGAGTAAAATCCAAATGAGTAAAACCAAACCGTTATTGCAAATCATATTTATTTTATTATTTTTTTCTATACATAATTTTGCGGATGGGTGGACACAAAAAAAGGGAGAGGGTTATTTTTCTTTAGATTATAGAATTTTAAGCGGTTCTAAATTCCACGATAATACCGGTGTAAATATTGTAATTCCGAAACTAACAGATATGGCTTTTAATTTTTACGGTGAATTCGGATTGACAAATGATTTAACAATTATTGCCAATTTCCCTTTTTATAAAATCTTAAAAAAAGATATTTCTTTTAAACAAGAAATTTTTGGAGAGGAAGAAAAAAACAGCGGAATTGGGGATTTGGATTTAGCATTCAGATACAAAATAAAAACATTTGGACAAACTACAATATCTGCAAGTTTATTGTTCGGACTTCCATTAAGCAAAGAGACTAATAACACCTTGCTGCTTGGCGACGGCGAATTTAACCAGGCATTTGGTTTTGAACTTGGACACTCGCTTTATCCTTTGCCTGCTTACATTAGCGGCGGAATTAAATTTAATAACAGAAACAACGGCTATTCCGATCAATTATATTACAGCTTTGAAGGAGGTTATAGTGTAATAAACAATTTATTATTTATTGTTCGTTTACATGCTATTCAGTCTTTGCATAACGGTGAAAAAAATAATTCTATCCGCACATTACTATTTGCCAATAATCAGCAATTTATAGCATATAAGTTTAGCGCACTTTATAACCTAACAAATAAACTTGGTGTTTCCGCAAGTTTTGAATCCGGAATAATTGCTTATAACATTCAATCGGCACCGGTTTTTACAATAGGATTTTTTTATAAATACTAATTCTTCAGAGTTAAAAGAATTCCAAATTTTTTTAATGAGTGTTGAAAAAGAACGGGTAATAATTACAAACAAATAAAAAAAGGGAGCTCTTTCTTTTTTATACAATACTTCCTTAGCCTAAATTTATTAATGATAAGTCAGTCTTGTCTATAAGACTTATATACCTTAACAAAACGGAGCTAAGCTACGTCAAATAACTTCAATAAAGAATACCTAAGTGAATGGGCAGACAAAAAATAATTATAAAAATATTTTTAAAAGTGTAACAAATACTATTTTTTTTAATCAAAGAGAAAACAAAAAAAGGAAAAAATAGTATTATGATAAAAACACTTAAATTAATCATCTTGTTTGTTGTGACAATAAACATACCAAATTACTCTTCTACAAAAACAGTGGTAAACCAATCTGAAAATTTAGAAGCAACACCCTTTACGGTTGAAATAATTGGAAAAGGAAAGCCTGTTTTATATTTGCCTGGCTTTACAGTTCCCGGTTCAATATGGAAAGAAACGATTAATAATTTGAACTTGAAAAGAAAATCTTACCTCTTTTCATATGCAGGTTTTAATGGCAACAATCCAATAAAAATGCCTTGGTATTCTAAAATAA
>JALSNL010000176.1 GCA_026987055.1 Melioribacteraceae bacterium
AAATTACGATGTTAAATTTGTAATGAACCTTACCGATGTTGATGATAAACTGATTAAAAAAGCAAACGAAGAAAATACAACATTGGAAAAAGTAGCCGATAAGTATGCAAAAGCATTTTTTGAAGATATTGAAAAATTAAATGTAAAAAAAGCTACTGTTTATCCCAAAGCAACCGAGCACATGCAAGAAATTATCAATTTAATAAAGTCTTTGGAAGAAAAAGGGTTCGCCTATAATGTTGAAGGTGAAGTATTTTATGATGTAAAAAAGTTTGACGGCTATGGAAAATTAAGCGGAAAAAATATTGAAGATTTGGAAGCCGGTGCAAGAATTGAAATTAACGAACTAAAAGCAAATCCGCTTGATTTTGCGTTATGGAAAAAAGCAAAACCGAATGAACCGAGTTGGGATAGTCCCTGGGGAAAAGGTCGCCCGGGTTGGCATATAGAATGTTCCGCAATGAGTATGAAACATTTGGGACAAACTATTGATATTCATGCCGGCGGAAGCGATTTGATTTTTCCGCACCACGAAAATGAAATTGCACAGAGCGAAGCTTCTTGCGGGCACGATTTTGTTAAATATTGGATTCACTTCGGATTCCTGAATCTTAATGAAACTAAAATGTCCAAATCGCTTGGTAATTTTTTTACCGCTAGAGAAATTTTGAAAAAATACAGTGCAAATGCAATACGCTTGTTCTTTAGTCAAACGCATTATGCTGGACAGTTAAACTTTAGTGCCGAACTTTTGGAAGCCGCCGAGAAAGGTTTGGAAAAAATTACAAATTTGGCTCAGCGTATAAATTCAATTACACCTTCAATTGAAAAGGGTTTGAATACATTTGAACAAGAGCGTTACCTTTTTGCTTTTGAAAGTGCAATGGACGATAATTTTAATACACCGAAAGCACTTGCCGCAGTTTACGATTTTGTGCGGGACTTTAATAAATTTTTAAGTAAAAATGAAAAGCTTCCTCGTGAAGTTTTGGAAAACGCCAAAGAATTTTTGAAATCCACATTAACCGATGTTCTGGGCATAGAGGTTTTCAACACAAATAAAAATGCAGATTCCAAAGAAAGTTTCTTAATCCAAATACTAATCAATTTAAGAAACGAAGCGAAGAAGAAAAAAGATTATCAAACCGCCGATGAAATAAGAGATAAACTAAAAGCGGTAGGAATAGTTTTGGAAGACAGCAAAGAAGGTACTACCTATAAATACTTAAAGTAAACCGAATAAGAAAATGTCCGAAGTAATTTGTTGTTAGTATGTTTATATTTTTAATTGTTTTGGTAAGAATTCTTTGTATAAAATAATTGGGTTTCATATCATTTGGTAAAAAAAACTTTGTTTACATTATTTGCAATTGTCCTTATCTTTTTGCTTTCTTTTTTCATTTGGCATTTCTTTTTAAGTATTTACGAAGTTAAATATGAACCTTCGGTTAACGAAAAAGAACTAAAATGCAATTCTGAAATATCAATACAAACAGTCGGTATAAATTCTTTCGGTTGGGAATTGCCGTTTAGAAAAATAAAAAGCAAAGTGGAAATAATTGAAGGAAATGATTTAATAAAACTAACGCGAAAAAATAATTTTATAATAATCAAAACTCTAAATAAAGAAGGGAAGTTTATAATTAAAGTTTTACCGGAGTTTTCACTTAATCCTACCGAATTTACCTTTAGAATAACAAATATGTAAAAAAAATCTCCCTATTCGTTTTATCATAAAAAAGAAAGCCAAAAGGAAAATCTTGTAAATTGAAAAAAATAATATTTTTTAAAAATTTTTCATAATTCTGAAAAGTGTGTAACTTTCATTATGCATTGACATTCATTTCCTATTTGCTAATCTTTATTGTTAACATTTAAAGCATTTTCACGGATGAAGAAAACAATATTTTATATTATAATTCTATTTGTTTTAAGTTTCAATCTTTATGCACAAGGTTCTGCCGGAAGCAATGCAAAATACGAATTCACCAAACTTGTTGATTTGCCTACAACCGGTGTAATTGAACCCGGAAGTATAAGTACTGAAATTCTTGCTTTGCCGTTTGGCGTTGTAATTGGAAAAGTTACGGTAAGTCCGTTTAGAAATTTCAGCTTTGGCATCTCTTACGGTGGCGAAAATATAATTGGAACCGGCAGTTTTAAATGGTATAAAAAAATTGGGTTGAATGCAAAATTCAAATTATTCAGCGATACAAAATTAATACCGGCATTAGCAATTGGATTTAACTCACAAGGCAAAGGTTTATATTTGGATAATTTAAAAAGATATGAGAATAAATCTCCCGGTGCTTATGTTGCTATTAGTAAAAATTATAAAATGCTCGGATATTTCAGTCTTCATGCAATATTAAATTATTCATTAGAAGTTGGTGACGATGATAAAAATTTTAATTTTCAGTTAGGTTTTGAAAAAACAATAGGCGGATTTATTTCGCTGGTAGGAGAATACGATTTTGCATTTAATGACGATAAAAAAATAATAGGCAAAACATACGGCTATTTAAATTTTGGAATTAGAGCATCAATAAGCAATAGTTTTACTGTTGGAATTGATATTAAAAATATTTTACAAAATAAAAACTTGCCCCAATATAAAAATTTGGAACGGGGATTATTTGTAGATTTTGTTCAGCCGGTTTTTTAGTGTCTGTTATTTAGTACGTTTATTTTATTTTAATGGACACATTTTAAACATTCGGTTGTAAAATAGAATAAAAAGAAACAAAAAGTTGGCTTGATTATTGCAAAACAATACATAGAATTAAATGAATAGAGGGAAAAAATGAAAAAATACATTTATGCAATATTGTTTGTTGTTTCAATATTTATGACCGGTTGTTACACCGAGCTTGGTTATGACTACGACCGTGAAGCATATTGGGATAAAGTAGAAAACAGAAATGCCGAACGAAATTACGATGATGATTCAACTTATTATACAGATGAAGACTCATCCGGCTATTATGCGGATAATGATGAAGATTATGATAATGAAGATTATGATGATTATAGATATCGCCGAAGAGGAGATCGTGGTTATAGCGATGACTATTATGGCGGTTCTTCAATTTATAATAGTTATTATTTCGATAATTATTATCCCGGCATTTGGCGAACTTCTTTCGTAAACTATTACGATCCTTTCTGGGATGATTTCTACGGACCATCTTATTATTACGGTTATCCTTCCAGTTATTGGTATTTCGGTTACTCACCTTTATATTCATCCTTATACTACAATCCTTACCACTATTGGGGAGGATGGTATAGCAGTGGTTACTACGGGTATCCATATTCCGCAAACTATTACACTTTAGGCAAATCTAAATACAGAACAAATTGGAATTCCAATTTAAGAAATAACACAGGTGGCAGAAATTACAGATTTACCAATAGAAGAAGTAGTTATAGAGATAGATCCACAAGAACTTTTACTTCCGGAACACGTGGAACTCTAAGCAAAAGTAGAAACTCAAGAACAGACGTTGTTTCAAATAGAGCTACAAGAAATGTTGTAAGTAAAAGATCCGATAGAAGAATGATAAATAAAGGGAATAGTCGATTTAGCAAAACCAATAGAGGAAGAAAAGTTTATCAAGATAAACGTTCTTCTACAAGAAATAAAATA
>JALSNL010000177.1 GCA_026987055.1 Melioribacteraceae bacterium
GGTATTTGGGAATATTTTTTACAGCATAAGTTATACTTTTTTTCCTAAAAAACTTTTAACGAGATTGAAAATAAATATTTAAAATAATATATTATAGTGAACAAATGTTTACTATTCGCAAATATATTTTTCAGCGTTGTGTTTGAATTAAAAAAATATAAACTTCCTTCTTCTACAAAAATTGCCGGTAAAATTTATCCGGTAATGCAGCGCAAAGTAAATGTTGCAAGTTTTAATATTTACGATTACGAAACAATTTTTAATGACGAAGCAACTAAAAAAATAATAAGGGAAGGCAACACAATAGGATGTTTTTACATAGAATCGCCGGGAATGCGTTCGTTGTTAAAAAAATTAAATTGCGATACTTTCGAAATGTTAACTGCGGCAAGCTCTGTAATACGTCCGGGCGTTGCGGAAAGCGGAATGATGCAAGAATTTATTGCACGGCATAAAAATCCCGCACTACGCAAATACCTTGTGCCGGCTATGGAAAAATATCTTAGTGAAACTTACGGAGTTATGATTTATCAAGAAGATGTAATAAAAATTGTTCACCACATAGCCGGACTTTCTTTGGAAGAAGCCGATCTTTTACGAAGAGCAATGAGCGGAAAAATGCGTTCGCACAAAGCAATGGCGGCGTTGCAATCACGTTTTGAAAATTCTTGCAGACAAAAAGGACTTACAAAATATGTAACAAAAAAACTTTGGGAACAAATTGCTTCTTTTGCCGGGTACGCTTTCAGCAAAGCTCACAGTGCTTCGTATGCGGTTCTTTCTTTTCAAATTGCTTACTTGAAAGCACACTATCCGGCAGAGTTTATGGCAAATGTGTTGAATAACGGAGGCGGATTTTATTCCGCATGCGTTTACATAAATGAAATAAAAAGAATGGGAATAAAAATTCTTTTGCCAAGTATAAACAATAGTTTGCCGGAATATACCGGTAAAAACAAAACAATAAGAATGGGATTGAACTCAATTAAAAATTTTACAAGAACAAACATTATAAAGATTATTAACGAAAGAAAAAAACACGGTAAATATTTATCGTTAATAGAATTTTTAATTAGAACCGAGATTGAATTTTTACAAGTCCGGTTACTGATAAAATGCGGTGCTATGGATTGTTTAAAACAAACAAGACCAACATTAATGCGGTTATTGGATGTTTATTCGTTTCATAAAAAGATTCTGTTCAATAAAGAAACCAATCTTTTCCCCGGAGAAATGTTTCGCTTGGGTGAAGAAGTAATTACGAATAAACAATATAGTATAGAAGAAATTTGCAGTGCGGAATACGAAGCTTTCGGCTTTATGGTAAGCAGGCATCCTTTGGAATTTTATAAAAACATAATCGACTTACCTTATATTGTTAAAGCTGCGGATATTTATAAGTATCCCAATCAAAAAATTAAACTTATAGGATGGTTAATGGCATCCAAAAGAATAAGAACAAAAAAAGGGAAGATAATGAAATTTCTTTCGCTGGAAGATTTAAGCGGTACGTTCGAAGCTGTAATTTTTCCGCAAGCGTATGAAAAGTTTGCTGAGCTTACAATGTCTATGGGTCCGTATTTGGTAGAAGGAAAAGCGGATTTGGAAAACGGCAACAATATTATTGTAGAACAATTGCAAGTAATATCGGGCAAAGAAGCTTTGGTGAAAAGCCAAAAAGACAGTGCGGAAGATAAATATTCGGGAGACAAAGAAACTGTTTGGGAAGAAGAATTTTCAATTGTAAAAAAATTAGGAAAGGAAAAATTAAGGCATGCCTATGTTGGTGTATAATATTTTCCGGAAGATACTTTTTAAGCTGTACTATTTCTCAAACATTCCAAAGTTTGGTTTTAGGTTTTTATTATGTTAGCATTACACGTACATTCAAATTATTCGCTATTGGAAGGCACAATAACAATAGATGCTTTAATTAATTTTGCACTTAAACATAAAAGTGATTATGTTGCTTTAACCGATACAAATTCCATGGCGGGTTTAATTCAATTTTTTGATAAAGCAAAATACAATTCACTAAAGCCTTTGCTTGGAACTTATATTGATAATCCTACCGATACAAACGAATATATATTACTGTTTGCCAAAAACAATTCCGGCTATTCCGAAATTTGCAAAATTATTACCGAACGGAAATTGGATGAAAAATTTTCATTGGAGGAACGTGCAAAAAACATTTCGGATAATTTATTTGTGGTTACTCCGTCGTTGCGATTAATCAAAACTTTACACAAAGCTTTAAATTTAAATAATCTTTTTGTAGAACTGTTACTTGCCGAAAACAAAAAACGAAATACAAGAAAATTGTATGAATTTGCAAAACAAAACGGAATAAAATTTATTGCTTCCAATCCTGCATATTTTGAAAGGAAAGAAGATTATAAATTATATAAAACAGTTAGAGCCATAAAATTAAATTCAACTTTTGAAAATATAGATAATCATAATCTTACCGATAAAGGAAATTATTTGCAAACTCCGGAAGAAATAAAAACCTTGTGGAAAAAACTTCCGGAAGCATTGAACAATGTGAAATATATTGTAAATAATTGTAACGTAGATTTAAGGTTGAATGAATACAAATTCCCTTATTATAAATTAAAACCGAATGAAGATGCATTTACGTTATTGTGGAATATTTGTTTCAAAGGTTTGGAAAAACGATATAAAACAATTACACGAAAAGCCGAAGAACGTTTAAGATACGAGTTGGATGTTATAAATCAATTAAATTTTACCGATTATTTTTTAATTGTTTGGGATATTCTTAAAGAAGCCAAAAGACGCGGAATGATAACAGTAGGACGAGGCTCTGCGGCAAACAGCTTGGTTTCTTATTGCTTGGGTTTTACCGAAGTTGACCCGATTAAACACAATTTATATTTTGAACGATTTTTGAATAAAGGGCGTAAATCTCCGCCGGATGTTGATTTGGATTTTTCTTGGAAAGAAAGAGATGAAATTATAAAATATATTTTTGATAAATACGGTTACGGAAATGTTGCTATGATTTCCACAACGGTAACTTTTCGTGCGCGTTCCGCCTTTAGAGAAACAGCTAAAGTCTTCGGTGTTTCGCAAAATGAAATTTCAAAGTACAGCAAATTTATTCCATGGACAAGTGCAAAAAATTTAAGAACACTTTCCGAAAAATTTCCCGAAGCAAAATCATTAAGTTTTAAAAATGAACCTTGGAAATCAATAGTGGAAATAGCGCAGCAGCTTGCCGGTTTCCCGCGGCATTTAAGTATTCATCCGGGTGGAATAATTATAACAAACAAACCAATTACAAATTACGTTGCTTTGGAATATGCTAAAAATAAAGGGCTTGGCTTAATTGTAACTCAACCGGATATGTATTCCACGGAAAAATTAGGACTTATAAAAATTGATATTTTAAGTCAGCGTGCTCTTGGTGTTTTACGAGATACCGTAGAATCTATTGAAAAGAATTAAATCATTTTATTTCACTATTCCGCATACAAAAAATATAGTATCGAATCTCCCGATTCGATATAGAGTTTAATAAATAATTTAATATATTCTTAAAATTTAAGAAATAACAATTAGTTTAATATACCTATTAGAGAGAATTAGAAGGTAACAATATTTGATAT
>JALSNL010000178.1 GCA_026987055.1 Melioribacteraceae bacterium
ATATGAAATATATCGGACAAGACGGTAAAGAGCACAGACCGTTTATGGTTCATAGAGCATTGTTCGGTTCAATAGAAAGATTTATGGGTGTAATGATTGAACATTATGCCGGAGCTTTTCCAACGTGGCTTGCTCCAATTCAAGTTGCAATTATTCCGGTTTCACAAAATTTCTTTGATTATGCCGAAGAGGTAAAAGAGATATTGAAGAAGAACAATATTAGAGTGGAACTTGATTATAGAAATGAAAAAATAGGTTATAAAATTAGAGATTGGGAAACACAAAAAGTTCCCTATATGTTAATTCTTGGTGAAAAAGAAAAAAGCAGTAAAACAATATCATTAAGAAAACATAAAGAAGGTGATAAAGGAAGTATGCAAATTGATGAATTTATTAGTAATATTACAGTTGAAATTGATAATTTATCGATAAACTAATAAGGAGGACTATATCGCTAAAGTTAGACAGCGTATCAATGGGGATATTAAACATCCAACAATAAGAGTAATTGGACCATCGGGTGAGCAATTTGGTATAATGCCAATTGCAGAAGCATTAAAAAAAGCTGATGAATTGGGATTTGATTTAGTTGAAATTGCACCAAATGCAAAACCACCTGTATGCAAAATAATTGATTACGGTAAGTTACTTTATGAACAACAAAAAAGGGATAAACTTCAAAAAAAGAGACAGCATGTTACTGTACTGAAAGAAATTAGGTTGCATCCAAATACGGATAAACATGATTTTGATTTTAAAGCCAGGCATGCGGAAAAGTTTTTAAAAGAAGGGAATAAAGTAAAAGTATCGGTAATATTTAAAGGACGCGAATTAGCGTATAAAGAACACGGTAAAGAATTGTTAGTACGTTTTATTGAAGTTTTAGATGAAGTTTCTAATGTTGAACATGAAATTAAGTTTGAAGGTAGAACGATGCACGCAATTTTAGCACCGTTAAAATCAAAAACAAAAGGTAAAAAATAAAATAAATAGGTTGTTATTATGCCAAAAATGAAAAGTAATCGTGGAGCTGCAAAAACATTTAGAAAAACCGGCTCCGGTAAAGTTAAAAGGAATAAAGCATACAAAGCTCATATCCTTACTAAAAAAAGTACTAAGACTAAAAGAGGACTTAGAAAAGCAACTTTAGTTTCAGATGCTGATTTAAAACGTGTAAAAATTATGATTCAATAAAGGAGATTATGAACAATGCCAAAAGCTAAAAATAATGTAGCTTCTCGCAAACGAAGAAGAAAAGTATTAAAACTTGCCAAAGGATATTGGGGTTCCCGCAGCAAAGTTTATACGGTTGCAAAACATTCTGTTGAAAAAGGTTTGCAATATGCTTACAGAGATAGAAAAAATAAAAAGAGAACATTTAGAAAATTATGGATTGTTAGAATTAATGCAGCTGCCCGTTTAAATGGTACTACTTATTCTAAATTAATTCATGCAATGCAAACTAAAGGAGTTGACATTAACAGAAAAGTGTTAGCCAATATTGCTGTTGAAAATCCTGAGGCTTTTACTGATATAGTTAAATTTGTTTCTGCATAAGTTTTACCCCTGAAATTCTACTTCTTAAAAGAGTAGCTTATTTTAGGGGTATTTTTTAAAATTTTAGAATATATTATGAAAGAAAAAATAGAAACAATTCATTCCGAATTTGAAAGTGACTGTTCAACAATCACAGATAAATCTACTCTTGAATCCGTTAGAATAAAATACTTTTCCCGCAACGGTCTTTTTGCCAAACTTTTTGAAGATTTCAAAGCTTTACCCAAAGAAGAAAAACCTAAATATGGTAAAGTATTAAATCAAGAAAAACAAATTGCCCAAGCAAAATTTAATGAGATTAAAGAAAAAATCGAATCAAAAAGTGAAAAGCAAAATGTAGATATAGATTTATCGCTACCCGGAAGAAAATATAAAATTGGTAACTTACACGTACTAACGCAAACATTAAATGAAATTAAAAATATCTTTAAAGGATTAGGATTTTCCGTACATACCGGTCCGGAAATTGAATCCGATGAAAATAATTTTGAAATGTTAAATTTCCCACCGGATCATCCGGCAAGAGATATGCAAGATACATATTTTCTCAGCAATTCTTTTTTGCTTAGAACACATACTTCTCCGGTACAAGTAAGATTGATGAGAAACGGAAAACCTCCGTTCAGAGCAATAATGCCCGGAAGAGTTTACAGAAACGAAGCCATTAGTGCCAAAAGTTACTGTTTATTTCATCAAGTAGAAGGATTGGTTATTGATACGGATGTTACTTTTGCAGAGTTAAAAGCAACTCTTGTTTATTTTGCAAAACAACTATTCGGAGAAGATGTTAAGTACAGATTCCGCTCAAGTTTTTTCCCGTTTACCGAACCAAGTGCCGAAGTTGATATTTGGTGGCAACCTAAAAATAAACCGGGAAAATGGTTGGAAATATTAGGTTGCGGAATGGTTGATCCTAATGTATTGAATAATCTTGGTGTTGATTCCGAAAAATATATCGGATATGCTTTCGGTATGGGAATTGAAAGAATGGCAATGCTGAAATACGGAATTGACGATATTCGTCTTTTCTATGATAATGATAACAGATTTTTAAGTCAGTTCAAATAGTTTAGAGGGAATAAAGTTGATAGTTTCACTTAAATGGTTAAAAGATTATATAGATATTGATGACCTTACTGTTGAAGAAATTGTAGATAAGCTAACTACATCCGGTTCGGAAGTTGACGAAGTAATTGATAAATCAAAAGAATTGGAAAACATTGTTGTAGGTTTGGTTAAGGAAGTAAAAAAACATCCTAATGCAGATAGACTTTCTGTTTGCAAAGTTACAGACGGAACAGAAACTTACGATGTAGTTTGCGGTGCTCCCAATGTTGCTGAAAACCAAAAGGTGGCATTTGCAAAAGTAGGAGCAATTATTCCAAATGGGAAATTTGAAATTAAAAAAGCAAAAATCCGTGGCGAAAAATCTATGGGTATGATTTGTGCCGAAGATGAATTGGGCATTAGTGACGATCACGAAGGAATACTTGTTCTGGAAGAAAATGTAGAAATTGGAGACCCTATTGCAAAAGTATTAAAGCTGGATGATGTTGTTTTGGATATTGCCATTACTCCAAATAGAGCGGATTCACTTAGTCACATCGGACTTGCCAGGGATTTGGCAGCAATATTTCAAAGAAAATTACTATATCCAACTTTAAGTGAAGGCGGTAACTTAAGTAATAAAAATGAGTTAATTGATGTTGAAGTGCTTGATGCTGAAAAATGTCCAAGGTATTCTGCCATAGTTGTAAAAGATATTACAATCAAAGAATCACCCGAGTGGTTGAAAGAAAAACTGACTGGTATTGGCTTAAGACCAATTAATAATGTAGTTGATGTTACAAACTTTGTATTGTATGAAATTGGGCAACCGTTGCATGCTTTTGATTTGGATAAATTAAACGGAAAAAAAATAATTGTTAAAACCGCCGGACAAAATTCAAAATTTGTTACATTGGATTCTAAAGAGCGTAGCATGCTCCCGGATGATTTGATGATTTGTGATGCTGAAAAACCGGTTGCAATTGCCGGCGTAATGGGCGGAGAAAATTCCGAAGTTACCGAATCAACAA
>JALSNL010000179.1 GCA_026987055.1 Melioribacteraceae bacterium
GCATTCGCTCTTTCCGCAGCTAGGAATGCAGCCATTGATCACAAAGTTCCAATTGCTATCTTTAGCCTGGAAATGGCAACTATCCAACTTGTTGTAAGACTTATTTGCGCCGAAGCAAGAATAAATGCTCATAATGTCCGTACAGGAAACTTTAAAGCAGAAGATGGTTCTAAAATTAGTAGAACAGCACACAGATTAAGTGAAGCTCCAATTTATATTGATGATACACCGGGACAAAATGTTCTTGAAATTAGAGCCAAAGCACGTAGATTAAAAGCCGAAAAAAATATTGGTCTTATTATTATTGATTATCTCCAACTTATGACGGCATCTACCAAGACCAATAGTAGAGAGCAAGAAATTTCAACTATTTCACGCTCGCTAAAAACTTTGGCTAAAGAATTAAATGTACCGGTAATTGCGTTATCGCAGTTAAATAGAGCTGTTGAAACAAGAACAGATAAAAGACCACAACTTTCGGATTTAAGAGAATCCGGTTCAATTGAACAAGATGCAGATGTGGTAATATTTTTAACAAGACCCGAATATTATGGAATCACACAATTTGCCGATGGTGAATCTACAGAAGGAATAGCTGAAATTATAGTTGCAAAACAACGTAATGGTCCTACAGGTGATGTTAAGCTGAAATTCATAAAAGATTTTGCTCGTTTTGAAAATCTTGATATGTTTCATTCTACATTTGAAGATATACCGGAAGCTCAGACAAAACCGGAAGATGATTTACCAATATGATATTGGAAAAATATCGACCTTTAGTATATTTGTTACGTATTTTTTAAAAATTATTATTCTACCGGGGGAACAAGATGGTGAAAGCAAGTTTATTTTTATTTTTTATTTTTATTACACAATTATCATTTGCTCAAATTTACACACAAAAAGATGTTGATGTTTGCAACAACAAATTTAAAATTGCAGTTGACAAAAATTTAGCTTCAAAACCAATAAATGAAGTTATAATTGAAATTGCCAAAACATTTATTGATGTTCCTTATGAAGCTCATACTTTGGAAAAAGGAAATAAGGAAACTTTGGTTGTTCACTTAACAGGCTTGGATTGTTATACTTTTTTTGAATCTTCTTTAGTGCTTGCACGTTGCATAAAAAAAGGAAAAACCACCTTCAAAGATTTCCAAAAAGAACTTACAAATATTCGCTATCGTGATGGAAAAATTGACGGATATCCTTCACGTTTACATTATGCTTCCGATTGGTTGTACAATAATTCCAAACGGGGAATTGTTAAAGATATAACCAAAGAAATAGGCGGAATGCCATACAAGAAAAAAATTAATTTTATGAGCACACATGTCAATAGCTATAAGCAATTAAAAAATAATCCCGAATTTGTTCCCAGAATAAAGAAGATAGAAGATAATATGAACAAAAGGGATTATTACTATGTTCCGCAGAATTACATTGCTTGTGTGGAAAACAAAATTCAAAGCGGAGATATCATTATATTGACTACCGGAATCAAAGGGATGGATATTTCTCATACCGGCTTGGCAATAAGAATGGAGGACGGAAGAATTCATTTTTTACATGCACCTTTAGCCGGAAAAAAAGTGCAAATTACAAAAGAACCTCTTGCCGATTATGTTAAAAAGGTAAAAAGACATACGGGGATAATGGTCGGCAGACCTTTGGAACCGAAGTTAACTAAAAAGTAAATTTGGTTTTGTTTAAGATTCAAGTAAATCCCCTGCTTTACTAAGAAGCTGGGGATTTTAATTATTTACTTATTAAATTTTTTAATACCTTCAAATTTTCCAAATCTTCCAATTGCTCTTTACCTTTCGGCGTTTCTAAAATTTTCGGAACGGATTCTACTTTTTTATCATTCATAATATTTGCAAAACCTTCCGTACCTATAAAACCTTTTCCAATGTGTTCATGTCTATCTACTCTACTGCCTAATTCTTTTTTACTATCGTTTATATGAAAACATTTCAATCTTTCCAATCCTATTATTTCATCAAACTCTTTCATTGTTTTTTGATAAGCCGCTTCGGATCTGATATCGTAACCGGCGGCAAAAATATGTGCAGTGTCAATGCAAGCACTCATTCTGTTTTTTTCTTCCACCATTTCTATTATTTGAGCAATATGTTCAAACTTATAACCCAGAGCCGTTCCTTGCCCTGCGGTAAGTTCAAGCATACTGCTGACTTTATAACCTTTGGTTTTTTCATGTGCAATATTTATTGACTCGGCAATAACTTTTAATCCGTCTTCTTCTCCTCTGCCGGTATGAGAACCGGGATGAAAATTAAGATAAGAAATTCCTAATATCTCGCATCTCTGTAATTCGTCAACAAATGCTTTGCGGGATTTGTTTAACAATTCCGTATTTGACGCACAAAGATTTATCAAATACGAATCATGCGAAACTATATATTTTATATCCGAATTTTTCCATAATTTTTTAAACTTCGCAATTTCATTTTCTTCAAGCGGTTTGGCAAACCATCTGTTGTTATTTTTTGTGAAAATTTGAATTGCGGTAAAATGTAATTTTTCCGCTCTTTCAATTGCTTTGGAAACTCCTCCGGCTGTTGATGTATGTGCACCTAATAATTGCATATTTTTTTCTCTTTCATTTTTTATTTGGAACTAACAAACATTTTTATTTTATAATTGTTAAAAATAAATTTACAAACCTTTGTTACTATTTAAAACATATTCTTTAACTTAAACAATAATTCCTTGTATTTTTACTACATGAAAAATTGCTTTTGAGGAAAAAATGAAAAATCTAATTGAACTGACAAAACAAAATAAAAAAATTGCAATTGGTTTAATGTCGGGAACATCTTTAGATGGCGTTGATGTTGCTTTGCTTGAAATTGAAGGCAATAGTATTAACACAAAATTAAATCTATTAGGATTTTTAGAATATCCTTTCCCTGAAGGCGTAAAAATAGAAATTCTAAAAAACTCGGCAAAACAAACAAGTAATGTGGAATCAATTTCCCAACTAAATTTTTTAATCCCGAATATTTATTTTGATGCAATTAAAACTTTGTGTAACGATTTAAATTTTCCTATTGGCAATATTGATTTAATAGGAACTCACGGTCAAACCATTCAGCATCTTCCTAAAAAGAAAAATTATTTCGGATATGATATTTCTTCCACTTTGCAAATCGGAGATCCGGCTGTATTGGCAAAGCTTTCCGGTATTGTAACGGTAGGCGATTTCAGAACCGGAGATGTTGCACTTGGCGGAGAAGGCGCCCCATTGATTCCTTATTTCGATTATATAATTTTTCATTCAAAAGAAAAAAACCGTGCTTTGTTGAACATCGGGGGAATTTCCAATTTTACAATTTTGAACAAAGAAATGTCTTTGGAAAATGTACTTGCTTTCGATACCGGTCCGGGAAATATGTTAATAGATACTTTAACAAAAAAATTATTTAATAAAAATTTTGATAAAGACGGCAAATTGGCGCGAGCAGGTAAATTGAGCAAAGAACTTTTTGAAGCATTAAAACAACAAGATGATTTTATAGAAAAGTCTCCTCCTAAATCTACCGGACGTGAATACTACGGAGAACAATTTTTAGAACCGTTATTGAAACGGTTTGCTAATCTGCCT
>JALSNL010000180.1 GCA_026987055.1 Melioribacteraceae bacterium
AAGCCGAAGCCGATCTTAAAGTAGCCAATGCTAAAGCAGAAGAAAGACGTGCTGCCGCTGTAGCACTTGAACAAGAAATGAAAGCTAAAGTTGTTGAAGCCGAGGCGGAAATACCTTTGGCAATGGCTGAAGCTTTCAGAAGCGGTAATCTTGGCGTAATGGATTATTACAATCTGAAAAATGTTCAAGCCGATACGGAAATGAGAAATAAAATTGCCGGTGATGATAAGGATAAAAAGAGTTAATTTTTATTAAATACTAATTTTATAGTTTAATTCTAAATAAGTGGTGTTTATTTTACCCGCTTTTTATTTTCGAGATTGAAAAGAACTTAATTTAATATTTTCAAATAATTATCATTGTATAAAAGTAAGTTTTTCTATGGAAGATTTTTTTCAAATATTGATTTTTGTTGTTTATATCATAATAATGATAATTTCGGCAAAAAATAAAAAAAAGAAGAAGCAACAGAAACAAAAGGTTGCCTTTCCTGCTTCTACAAAATCAAAGACTACGAATTTGCCGGAAGTGAGTAAACAAAAATCTCAACAAGAAATATTTGAAGAATTGTTTGGTATTAAACCGAAACAAAACAAAACTGCCGAACAAAAAGCTGTAACACCGGAACCTTCTTACAAAACGTGGTATGCCGAAGATGATTTTAAGCCTAAAAAGCATAATGACAATTATTCTTTTCGCAATAAAGATAAGTTTGAAAAAGAAGAGTTTGAAGAAGAAAGTTTGGAGCATGATGTTTTTTATATACGGAAAAAAAATAAGTTCAAAGAAAAAGTGGAAAAAACTAAAGAACAACTTGAAAAAGAACGTCTTGCACATAAAGCAATTAAAGAAACCAACTTTAAAAATAAAAAAACAACCCAAAATAGATATCAAAAATTATTTGATAATCCATCTACTTTGAAAGATTATATTGTAATATCGGAAATTTTAAATAAACCTAAAGCTTTAAGAAGATAAATGCCAAAGAAGTATAGATTAACAAAAATAGCCGATCGTAATACAGCTAAACCATTCCTAAAAGAAACACAGTTTGAAATTGATTATCAGAACACACTTAATCCCGCCCAATACGAAGCTGTAAGTTCAACCGATGGAGCTTATCTTGTTATTGCCGGAGCCGGAACAGGTAAAACCCGCACACTTGTTTATCGTGTTGCCAGATTGATTGAATTAGGTTACGATCCCAAATCCATTTTGCTTTTAACATTTACACGTAAAGCTTCGCGTGAAATGATGAACCGGGCAACAGCACTTTTGGATAACCGATGTGCTAAAATAAACGGCGGGACATTTCATTCCTTTGCAAACTTAACTTTACGCCGTTATGCCAAACTTGTCGGGCTGGATTCTAATTTTACAATTTTAGACCAAGGTGATAGTGAAGATGTAATAAATTTAATAAGAGCACAACTTAATCTTACAAAGTTGGATAAAAGATTCCCGAAAAAGAAAACTATCAATTCGGTATTAAGTTTAAGCATCAATACGGGACGAACAATTGAAAAAATTCTTGAAGAAGAATATCCACATTTTTATGAATTTGCAGATAAGTTTTACGAAATAGCAAAACTGTATGAGGAATATAAAAGACGCAGCGGTTTATTGGATTATGATGACCTTCTTGTTTACTTAAGAAATTTTCTAAATGATAAATCAAAATCATATGTACTTACAAGCTCTATAAACTTTGTTATGATTGATGAGTTTCAGGATACAAATAAATTACAGGCGGAAATTGTTTACGGTTTGGCACAACATAATAATAACGTTATGGTTGTTGGTGATGATTCACAATCAATATATTCTTTTCGCGGAGCAAATTTTAAGAACATTATGAATTTCCCGAATCTGTTTCCCGATGTAAAAATTATTACGCTGGAAGAAAATTACCGCAGTACACAAGAGGTTTTGGATTTGGGGAATCATATAATTGATAAAGCAATTGAAAAATATCCTAAAGAATTATTTACAAGAAAAACAGGAGGCGAACTTCCGGCAATAATTGCTGCTACAACGGAAAATATGCAATCCCGTTTTATTGTAAATAGAATTTTGGAACTTCGTGAAGAAAATGTTTCGCTTAATGATATTGCTGTGCTATTCCGTTCTTCTTACAGTTCATTCGATCTGGAAATTGAGTTAAACAAAGCAAATATTCCTTATCAAAAATTCGGAGGAATGAAATTTATTGAAACCGCACATGTAAAAGATGTTCTTGCATTTTTACGAATTGCCGAAAACCCTAAAGATGTAGTAAGTTGGTATCGTGTTCTCTTATTACACGAAGGAATCGGTCCTAAAAAAGCTCAATCCATAATTGAAAAAATTATGTCGGGTGAATTAAACATAAAATCTCATCCCGAAAAAGTTTTAGACAAAAGTTATAAAGAAAATATTTTCAATTTATTCCTTTGTTTACATCGTGTGTTTACAAGCAACAAAGTTCCTGCGGAATTAACGGAAATAGTATTAAACTACTATGAACCTTTATTTAAGAAAAAATACGACGACCATAATAAACGTAAAAAAGATTTGGAAATTTTTATAAATATAAGCGAGAACTACCGCAGCTTAACTTCCCTACTTGCAGATATGGCGCTTGATCCGCCGAGGGACAGTGTTGCGGATGTTGCCGAAGAAGATAAAGAAGATGAATATTTAACACTTTCAACAATACATTCCGCTAAAGGATTGGAATGGCATACGGTTTTTATAATTCACGCCGTGGAAGGCTTCTTCCCTTCCGGAATGGCGTACAGTAAAATTGAAGCTTTGGAAGAAGAAAGAAGATTGATGTACGTTGCAGCCACACGTGCAAAACAAAATTTGTACATTACTTATCCGATGAATATTTTTGACCGGCATAACGGAATGACTCTTTCAAAACCGTCAAGATTTATTTCCGATATCTCCGAAGAGCTTGCAGAAGAATGGTTACTTGAAGAAGATGAATAAATCAAAAGTTATGCTGATTGTAAATTTTGGAAAAGTGTTAGACGAAAAATGTGAAACGATGAAAGAATAACATAAAACGAAATTAAGAAAATTAGCTGAGTCGAGATATAAAATGAAACTAAATCATACTTCGACTTCGCTCAGTATGACCAATTTAATATAACAATTTAATTTTCAGAGGTTTCTGTAATAATAATCATTTATGGTAATTGCAATAATAATATTTCTACTGTTTTCATTTTTGCTGTTTTATGCTAACATCAAAAAAAGCAAACAAATCACATCTGATTCCAACACAAAACTAAGCGTAATAATTGCAGCAAAAGATGAAGAGAAAAATATTCCGAAATTAATTTTATCATTATCAAACCAAACATATCCCAAAGAAAATTATGAAGTGATTATTGTAGATGATAATTCCAAAGACAAAACTTTTGAAATTGCAAAAAATATAATTTACGAATTGCCTAACTTTGAAATACTTCAAGTTCTAAACAAAAAATACAAAGGCAAAAGAGGTGCGTTACAATACGGAATTGAGAAATCAAAATATCCTAATATCCTTATAACTGATGCGGATTGCGAAGCGGAACCGAATTGGATACAAAAATTTGCAAATAAATTTAATGCCGGATATGATTTT
>JALSNL010000181.1 GCA_026987055.1 Melioribacteraceae bacterium
CATATATTTTGCATTTTTTCCTTTACCGAAACTGTAAGTAAATGGAATTTTTTCATCGCTACCATAAAGAATAACATCAATTTGTTCTTTTGTAAGCTCTTTTAATTTTGTGTTGTAATTAAAATTAAAATGTTTTGCAACGGCATCCAATTGGTTATAAAACCAAATATTTCTCGGCTTACCTATCGGAACAATTCCTTCTTCTTCGATAGTTTTATTCCAATCGGGAATTATTAAATCAATATCAAACTCTTTTTTTTCTCCAAGTCCATCGCAGCTTTTACAAGAACCGTAAGGAGAGTTAAACGAAAATGTATTAGGCGCAAGTTCTTGATAATTTATACCACACACAACACAAGCAAAATTTCTACTAAACAGTTGATCTTTTTCTTCATCATTTATAATTATATTGCTATTTCCAAAATTAAGTGCCACCTCAACTGATTCACTTAACCTATATCCGGATTTTTCTTTAACTACTAATTTATCAATTAGAATTTCGATATTATGAATTTTATATCTGTCAACTTTAAAGCCTTTGTGCAGCTCAACAATTTCACCATCAATGCGGGCTTTTATAAATCCGTCTCTCTGTATATCTTCAAACAATTCTCTGTAATGACCTTTTCTACCTCTAACAACCGGAGCAAAAATTAAAATTTTTTTATTTTCATAATCTTTAATAATTCTTTCTATAATTTGATCTGTTGATTGCTTTTGTACTTCTCTACCGCAATTATAGCAATGTGCAACACCAACACGTGCATAAAGTAAACGCAAATAATCATAAATTTCAGTAATAGTTCCAACCGTTGAACGAGGATTACCTCCTGTAGATTTTTGCTCAATGGAAATTGCAGGACTTAATCCTTCTATCAAGTCAACATCAGGTTTTTCAAGTTGCCCCAGAAACTGACGTGCATACGCAGAAAGCGATTCAATATATCGTCTCTGTCCTTCGGCAAATATTGTATCGAATGCCAAAGAGGATTTACCGGAACCGGATAAACCTGTAATTACTGTTAATGAATTTCGGGGAATTTCAATATCTATATTTTTTAGATTATGTTCTCTTGCACCCTTAATATATATTTTATCTTGTTCTATCATTAATTTCTTAAAGAAATATTATTTATTTTGGAAAAGTTCAAATTTATATATTAGTTAAAGCAATCAAGAAAATCAATTTTTTTTACATTTAATATTTACAAATATGAATAATACGGAAAATATTTTAGTCCCAAAGAATCATCATACAAATAAATTAAAAGAAAAAGGTTCACAATTTATTGGCTTAGCATACAGAATAGATTCTGCAAAAGCAGCAAATGATAAATTGCAGCAAATAAGAAAAAAATATTATGATGCAACTCACCACTGTTATGCATTTAAAACACAATTAGGAGTAAAAAAATATTCCGATGATGGTGAACCAAACGGTACCGCCGGAATAAGAATAATGAATGCAATAAATCATTTTAATTTAACAAATTGCCTTGTTGTTGTTGTACGTTACTTCGGAGGAACAAAACTTGGGGTTGGACCGTTGGGAAAAGCTTATTCTCAAACAGCTTCGGAATTATTGAAAGAAACCGATAAAGTTACGTTAACAAAATATTTTAGAATCAGAATTGCTTATAAATATGAACACAGCAGCAAAATCCATTATCTACTCAACAAATTCAATTGCAAAGACATCAAAAACGATTTTAACCTACAACCTTTTATTACCTGCTTGATTGAACCTTTTCAATTAAATTCTTTTAATGAGTCGCTTATAGAGAATACAAAAGGCAATGCAAGTACAGAAATAATTGAAAATGATGTATATATTAATTTTAGTCCATAAAATAAAATTATAGTTGAAAAAATGATTTTCTTTAACTAATTTTAATATAAGATATTGAGCTCCCATAATAATATTATCATTATAAGTTTTAATACAAAAGTTTTAACTGAGGAGATTATGATTTACACAAAAACCGGCGAATATGCTATTAGAGCAATTTTATATCTTGCACGTCAACCTAAAGATTCACTTGCAATGGCTAACCAAATTGCAAAGGAAGAAGATATACCTTCACATTATTTAGCCAAAATTTTACAACGAATGGCTAAATACGGATTCGTAACATCTTTTAAAGGACGTGGTGGCGGATTTAAGATTACAAAAGAGGCTTTAGATAGTTCTATTCTTGAAATTGTTGAACGTATTGAAGGTCCTGTTATTACTCTTAAATGTGTTACCGGTTTAAAAGAATGTTCAGATGAATATCCATGTCCATTACACGAGGAATGGAGTGAATTAAGAGATAGAATTTACAACTTGATTTCCGGTAAATCTGTTGGTGAAGTTGCTAAAGAATACAATGAGGTTTTACAAAAAGTATAACCGTTTATTTTTTAATTCCTAATCCGATTCCATCTCCAATCGGCAAAATAGATGAATTTATTACCGACTCGTTAAGAAATAGTTTATTGAATTTTCTTATGTGGTCGGTACTTCTTTTATATTTTTTAGGAATCTGCGTATCATCCGATGCTGCATAACCTTGCCATAAAAGATTATCTACAAATAATATTCCGTTTTTTTCAAGTAAAGTTAATGATAGGTAAAAAAGTTCTTCATAATCTTCTTTATCAACATCTAAAAATATAAAATTGTATTTATCTTTTAATTGCGGCATAATGTCTTTTGCGTTTCCTTCCAGTAATTTTATTTTTTCCGTTAAACCCGATTTAATAAAATTATTTTCTGCTATAGGAATATTATTTCTACTTAATTCAATAGTATCAACAGTTGCACCGGAATTTAGGTTCCTTGCAATTCTTATAGTTGAATAACCAATTGCAGTACCAATTTCCAAAACTCTTTCCGGTTTTGTAATAATTATTAGCTGCTCAAGAAATTCTGCCGAGTTCCAATTAAGAATAGGTATTTTATTTTCTTTAGCGAAGGTTTCAAGTTCTAAAATAAAACTATCTTCTTCGTTTCTTAATTTTTCAAGATATGTAATTTGATTTGTATAGTGTATTGGCAAAATATTACCTTAAATAAATCATTTTTTTTGTTATGGAAAAATCTTTAACAGTTAAACGGTAAAAATAAATACCGGAAGCTAAACCGGATGCATCGAATGTTGTTGTATAGACACCCGGAAGTTTTTCTTCGTTAACAAGTGTTGATACTTCTTGCCCAAGTATGTTATAAACTTTTATATTAACAAGTTGCATAGCTGTTCCTTGAGAAGCTTGCCATGTATCAGCTGAAACTATAAAGGAAGGAATTGCATACTGAATAGTTGTTGTAGCAATATTATCCGCGGTGCTATTCCCAAAAGGATTTGGAAAATTTTGAAATAATTTATAATTCGTAGGAATAATTAATATTTCAGGAACATTTAAGTTTAGATGAACATCTTCTTCCGCATAACGCCATTTATAAAAGCCTTCTTCCGGCTCCCTATGTATAAGATTATTTCCATCCTTTATTTCATAAGCAAAACTTAAAACATCATTGGGTAAAGCTTTTGGAATTTCAATTCTGTAAGTGCCGTTTTCATTTGAATCTATCTTTCCTACAGATATATAATCGGAATAATTGTAATGGTAC
>JALSNL010000182.1 GCA_026987055.1 Melioribacteraceae bacterium
AGAATGTATCGAGTTCTATCTTGACCGTAATATGCATCAGGAATTACTTCAGTAAATTCTTTTAATATTTTTAGAGCTTCTTTTACCATAATTTTATTATTTAATAATGAATACTTTAATTTTTAACAATTAATAAATAGATGTTTTTCACCATGTCAATAATTATTAATCTTCCATTGTAGAAGCTATTACTTCCTGTATAGAAGTTAAGCCTTGTTTAACCTTTTCCAAACCGTTTTCACGTAAATTAAGTGTTCCGTCTTTTCTAGCTTGAAACCTAATTTTTTCTTCATCTACTTCCACTCCGGAGCGCACAATTATTTCTCTAATTTCTTTTGTAAAATAAAGAGCTTCATGTACTGCCATTCTGCCTTTATAACCGGTATTATTACATTTTTCGCAGCCAACAGCTTCATATATTTCATAATTTTTCCACTCTTCTATATCAAGTCCGGCTGCCCTCATTTCAGCTTCATTAAATTCGGTAACTTTACGCTTACAGTTATCACACAATTTTCTAATAAGTCTTTGGGCTACAATAATATTAATTGCATAAGCAATCAAAAAAGGTTCTACTCCCATTTTGTAAAGCCTTGCTACTGCACTTGGTGCATCGTTAGTATGTAATGTAGAAAATGTTAAGTGACCGGTGTTAGCTAATTTAATAGCTGTTTCGGCAGTTTCTTTATCTCTCATCTCACCAACCAAAACAATGTCCGGATCATGACGTAGTATAGCTCTTATAGCTTGTTCAAAATTCATTTTGTGACCAATTTTTAATTGGCGGGCACCTTCAATTACATATTCCACAGGATCTTCAACCGTTAGCACATTTACTTCCGGTGTTATTACTTGATATAAAGCTGCTATTAGAGTTGTACTTTTACCACTTCCGGTTGGTCCTGTTAAAATAACCATTCCTTGGGGTTGATTTATTGCTTTTTCAAAAGCTTCGTTAGCATAACCAATTAAACCAAGCTTGCTTAAATCTCTAATTACATTTCTATCATCCAATATTCTAATTACAATACTTTCAAAACGATTTCTCAGCTCTGTACCAACCATAGGCAGAACCGAAACTCTGAATCTTATTATATATCCGTCAATTTCTCTTTGGATAAAACCATCTTGAGCTTTTTCTTTCTCAAATCTATCTAGACCTTTAGAACGATCTTTTACAACTGCCATAACGGCTTCCGGCATTGTTTTTTCTTGAGCATACCATAAAGCCAGTTTTCCGTCTTGCCTAAAATGGATTTCTGTTCTTGTTCCGCTAACAGGAAAAATATGAATATCACTAACTCCGCGTCTAACACCTTCAACTAGTGCTCCTTCAATTAGATTAACTAATGCGCTTTTATTAATTTCAGAATCTAATTCTTCTTCACTTACATTAGTTTCATCCAAATCAAGGTCTAATGTCTCATCGGATTCTTCAATCATTTGAATAAATTCATTTTGCTTAGGAGCAACCAGATTTATTATTTTATCATAATCAACTTTTTTTATAAAGTTTAGTTCATATTTTTTTGCTTTTAATGAGTAAGCTATTTTTGTAAGTGCTCTATCTGTGGGATCTGTGGCAGCTAATATTAATTTATCCTTAACACGTTCATCATACTTGTATGGAATGACATTATGCTTTAATAGAGTCTCTTTTACATCTTCTCCTGCAATTTCCAGAAGCTCTTTAATCTCGTTAATTCTTTCTTCCGATAAATCATTAGGGGTTATATGTATTTCCTTAAAAGCATAAAGAATCGCTATTTCTTTAAATATAATATCGTGATCAAAATCAAACTCTTGTACTAAAATTTGACCAAGATTTCTTTTATTTCCTTCTTTATCTTTGTTTTTTACTTCAAGTGCTTTTTCTAAAATTTGAATATCAATAATCCCCTTTTTCAAAAGCAGATATCCAATTTTATCAGTCATTTCAATTTTTTCGTTTACCATATTATTTACTCACTTGATGCTATGTTAAAAACATAGCAGTAGTTTTTCCAAACCCACCCTAACCCTCCCTTTGCAAAAATGGAAGGAATTTTTAATTTCTCCCCTTTGGTGGTTAGCAGGGCTTCCTTTTTTACTATAATTTTAACTTAAAAATTTTCATTGAATACAAAATTTTTCTTACCTTAAAATTTTTCTATAAAAAACAAATACTTCCAAAGTGTTATTTCTTTTCAGACATATTTAATGTTTGCTACATTACCGGAGGTTTCGGATTTATTGTAGCTGTTTCTGCCGAAACTAATGTTAAACCAATCATAACTATCATAATTATCATTGCAATCCAAACTTGGATCATTTCAATAACATTTTTTAATCTAAAAACTGTTTCACTTTCGTAATAATTAGCTAATTGTTTAGCAGTATTTTTAATTGTACCGGTTTCTTCACCGGAATGAAATCTTGATATTGCTGTTGGCGTAAAAACTCCACTGGCTTCCAAAGCATCTGTTAAGCCCACACCTTTACTCGTCATAAGAGGTATGGAAATTTCTTTTATCTGTTTTTCAAAATATTGATTACCTGTTGCTTCTGCTGCTATTCTTATTGGCTCTATACTATCAGCCGAACCGGTATATAATGTATAGAATACACGGCAAAAAACTTCTATGTTTGTTTTATGAATAAGTGATCCCATTACAGGAATTTTCATCATATATTGATCTAAAAATAATTTTCCTTTTTTAGTCTTTGAAAACTGCCATAAAAGAATTGGCGGAACGAACATAACCAAAGCTATAAGAATAGGATTCCCTAATATAAAATCACTCATATCAAGTGTTGCTGCCGTCATTGGGGGTAATTCTATATCAAATTTTTCAAAAAGTTTTGCAGTTTCCGGGAAAATATATCCTACATAAAACAATACTGCGAGAAAGAGAACAAAAAGTGTAATCATGGGTGTTATTAATGCACTTCTTAAATTTTTTCTAAACTCTTGTTGTCTTTCTAAAAACTTAGCGGTAGCTTTATAAATTTCGGTCATATTACCACTTTTGGAAGCTAAGCCCAACATATATGCCGTAAATTTTCCAAAGATTGATTCGTATTTCAAATATACTACTTCACTATCCGTACCTTTTTTAAGCTCGTTATTTATTTGTTTTAATGTTTCTCTTAAAGTCTTATTTTCAAGATCATTTGTCAGAAGAGTCATAATTTCACTAAACGGAAGTTTTTGTTCCATTAGTTCTGCACTGATTTTTACAAATGATACTATTTCTTGAGTAGGCGGTTTTGTATTAAACTCAAATAATTTTTTATTAACGGATATTACACGATAACCTAACTTTGTTAAAGCAGTTGTAACTTCTTCTTTAGTAAAAGCTTTTTGCTCGCCTTTTATAGGTTTTGCATCACCTTTTTGAGCTTTATATAGAAATGTAGATTTTTTTTCAATAGATTCGGTTTTCAATCCGTGCTGTTCAACCAGCTTTTGAACCTTTTTCTTACCGAGGCTCATATTTGGAGCACTTAGTGTTCCTACTATTGATTGTCCATTAGGTTTGGTTGCCTTAAAACGCAGTTCTATCATAATTATCTTCCATTTTTAGCTTAAGGGCTAATAAGATTAAATATCCTATTAGCCCCCC
>JALSNL010000183.1 GCA_026987055.1 Melioribacteraceae bacterium
ATTAAAAAAGAATGTTTATGATAATCTTACGCGTTGGCAAAGAGTGCAGTTGGCAAGACATCCCGAAAGACCTTATACGTTGGATTATATTTTGCTTATGACGGAAAATTTTATTGAACTTCACGGGGACAGAAAATTTAAAGACGATAAAGCAATAGTTGGCGGCTTTGCTATGCTTGATGATGAAAAGGTTATGATTATCGGTCATCAAAAAGGCAGAGATACAAAATCGAATCTTGTAAGAAATTTCGGTATGCCCAATCCCGAAGGTTATAGAAAAGCATTGCGTTTAATGAAACTTGCCGAAAAATTTAACAAACCGATTATTACGTTGTTAGATACACCGGGAGCTTATCCCGGAATTGAAGCCGAAGAAAGAGGACAAGCCGAAGCCATTGCAAAAAACTTATTTGAAATGAGCGGAATGAAAGTGCCGATAATTGTTGTTGTTATTGGCGAAGGTGCTAGCGGCGGTGCTTTGGGTATTGGTATTGGAGATAGAGTTTTGATGTTGGAAAATACTTGGTATTCCGTTATAAGTCCTGAGTCTTGTTCCAGTATTTTATGGAGAAGTTGGGAATACAAAGAACAAGCTGCCGAAGCATTAAAACTTACGGCACCGGACCTTTTGGAACAAAAAATAATTGATAAAATTATTCCGGAACCACTTGGCGGAGCGCATAGAGATCATAAAAAAATTGCGGAAACATTAAAAAAAGAATTACTTAAAGAAATTAAAGTTCTTAAAAAAATTAAACCCGATAAACTTGTAGATATGCGTCTTGAAAAATTCGGTGCAATGGGTGTTTACGTAGAGTAATTTTAACTGATTGTTCCAATAATAATATTCTTTTTCATTTTTTCAAAGCACTCCCATTGGGTTAAATGACTTTTGGAGAAGAACAGCTATAAAAGTTCAATAATGTTTCTTTGCTTTGTACAAAAATGTTCTCTGTAAGTATTTTTTTGCAAGAGATATTAATTTTTTTTGAAGAGAAAGATTCAGAAGTAATTTTATAAAATTTAATTTAAGAAACTTATGCTATCACATACAACAACAATTAGAGTACGTTACGCAGATACCGATAAGATGCAATTTGTATATAATGGAAAATATCTGGAATACTTTGAAGTGGGCAGAACCGAAGTATTAAGAAATATTGGTTTGCCATATAGCGAATTGGAAAAGAAAGGTTATCAACTTCCGCTTATGGAAGCAGGCTTGAAGTATAAAAATCCCGCACACTACGATGACGAACTTAACATTGAAGCAACAATAAAAGAGCTTTATACGGCCAAAGTTCATATAGAATATAAGATTACAAGAAAAGAAGATGGTGCACTTATTGCAACCGGATTTACAGATCACATGTTTATAAAAGAAGATACGAAAAGACCGACAAAACCTCCGCAAGTTTATATCGATGCTCTTAAAAAATTCTTTCAATAATTTATTGTAAGAGATAAAGTTAATGTTAGATAAAATTAAAGAACTAACAAAAGACACAGCTCTTTACGGTATAAGTACAATTGCCGGAAGGTTTCTACAATTTATTTTGGTCCCTTTCTACACACATGTTTTTTCTCCCGAAGAGTTTGGAATACAAGCTTACATTTATGCCTTTTTAGCATTTGCAAATGTAGTTTATATTTACGGAATGGATGCCGCTTTTATGAAATATGCCACCGTAAAAGAGAGTGATAAAAAAACGGTTTTTTCAACTTCCTACGTTTTTACGTTTATAACTACAACGTTCTTTTCAGTAATTCTCTATTTTTCTCATAATTGGTTAGCAGCGGAAGCTGACTATAGTCAATACTCATATATTTTTTTGTATGTAATTGGTATTCTGTTTCTTGATTCGGCTTCTCTAATTCCTTTTGCAAATTTACGTTTGGAAAGAAAAGCCGCAAAATTTGCAACTATACGAATACTTAATATCTTAATAAATGTAATACTAAATCTTCTTTTAATCTTACATTATCATTATGGAATAGAAGCAATTTTTATAAGTAATTTTGTAGCTTCATTGTTTTCTTTTGTTGCATTATTACCGGAAATATTAAAACATCTTAATTTCTCGATTGATAAAGAATATTTGAAAAAAATGTTGAAGTTCGGAATACCGTATTTACCCGGAAGTATTGCCGCAACAATGGTTCAGATGATTGACGTACCGATTATTAGAGAACTTACCAATGAAAGTACGCTTGGCATTTACAGAGCAAATTATAAATTGGGTATTTTTATGATGTTGTTTGTTTCTATGTTTAATTATGCTTGGCAGCCTTTCTTTTTAACAAATGCAAAAGAAAAAAATGCTAAAGAAATATTTTCAAAAGTACTTTCGTTATTTTTAATAATTGCCAGTTTTATTTGGGTAGTGCTTTCATTATTTATAGAAGATTTGGCTTCAATTCAATTTATGAATGGTAAAAGTATTATTGCTGATAAGTTTCTAG
>JALSNL010000184.1 GCA_026987055.1 Melioribacteraceae bacterium
ATTTAGAAACCTGAGAAACAAAAAGATCATCTATTAATCTGACTCGCTTTAATAAAATCCCTAATATAATTAGTAGAAAAATTGGAGCTACAATATTTAGTGTAAATAGAATTATTTGCATTTTATAGTGAATTTAAAGAAAAAAGTACCTTGGCTTAATTAGAATAACTTCCTTATAATAGGAAGATTACCGGTTTTTATATCATAAAAACCTCAATATAATATTTTAACAAGTAAATCGATATTTTTTATTACTTTTTAAATCAATTCTTACCTATATGCTTCTTTTAGTTACTCAAAATGTAGGCCTACTGACATTAACTATTTATAACTTTTTGTAACATTATTACATATAATGAGGTCATTTTTTATTACATTTTATAAAGAGATACTTTCTATTATTTTATTAACATAAAAAATTTTCATAATTATTTAATAGGAAAAGAAATGAAGAATATTAATAATCTATATAAAAAATCTAAAACCCGAAGAGAATTTCTAAAAGATATTACACTAGGTTTTGGTACAATTGCAGTTGGTACTTATTCCTTATCTTATTTAACAGCTTGCGAAGCTGAAGATGACGGACCGGTTGCTCCCGGAAAAGGAGATCCCACCGCTCAAATTACAGTTGATATTTCAAAAGCTGAAAATAAAAACTTAGCAACAATTGGTGGAACTATTGCAATTACCGGAGATAAACTTGACCCATCCGGAATTTTAATTATCAGAACAGGAGAAAAAACAGTAACAGCGTTAAGCAGAAAATGTACTCACAAAGGTTGTACTGTCCCTAATTTTTCAAACGGTGTTTCAACATGTCCTTGCCACGGAGCAAAATTTGATAAATCCGGCAACGTACTTGGCGGTCCGGCTCCAAGTCCGTTAAAAAAATACAATGCAACTATTTCCGGTAATATTATTACAATAACGGCTTAAAAATGTTTGGGAAAATTATTATAAAAATATCAATCGTTATTTTATTTGCAACATTATTTGTAACCTCGTGTTCCGATTATATTACAAACAGCACACCAAGTATTGCGGATAATAATAGCATGTTAATAATGCCTAAATTTACGGAAATACAAACCAAAGTATTTAATAAAACTTGTGCAACTACCGGATGCCACAATACCGGCGGTGTTGCTCCGGACTTATCCGGAAATTCTTATTTAAATATTGTAAACAAACTTGGTTCTACAGGCATTCCGTACATAAAACCGAATGAGCCTAACAAGAGTTATCTTTATCTTAAAGTAATAGGCGATGCTTCAATTCAAGGTCAAAAAATGCCGCTTAATTCATCTCCGCTATCAAGAGCAACTTTAGATGCTTTCCGCAAATGGATTGAAGACGGAGCAAAAAACAATTGAATTATTATCAAGGAATTCTTTAATGAATAGTAAAAAATATATTTTTATCATCTTACTTTTTCTTATTCCGTTCACTTTTGTCTTATCCGAAGAATGGCATGTTAAAAAATCTAAAAACAATTTAGTAAAGTTCATTTCTTCTACACCTATAGAAGATTTTGAAGGAATAACACAAAAGATTGACGGCTATATTTATTGGGAAGGGGAAAAGTTATTCGGAAATAAGAATGAAATATATTTTGAAGTTGACTTAAATTCCGTTAATACAGGCAGTGAAAAAAGAGACGTAGATATGCGGGAAGATGTTCTTCAAACCGATAAATGGCCTATCACTTATTACAAAGGCACAATAATAAAAATTCAAAAAGTGGAAGAGCAAAACTTATATGAATTAAAGTCCAAAGGTAAAATTTTTATTCACGGTGTTGAAAAAGAAATTGAAATTACCGCAAAGGCTAAAATTGAAAATAACATAATGAATATTACTACCGATTTTTCCGTTTATTTAAAAGACTTTAACATTAAAGCTCCGTCGTTATTGGCTTTTATAAAGGTTGCACAAGAAATTAAACTTCACTTGGATTTTACATTGGAAAAATTTACAGAGGATAAATAATGAAAATTTTCTTTTTTCTTTTATTGTTAGTTTTACAAATTTATGCCCAACCAAAATGGAAAAGAACAGAAAAAATTTCCAAAGCAAAAATCACATTATTCCACGGAACACAAACGGCAAATTTTCCCACAACGGAATCTTTGGGAAAAGGAAATTGGATGTACGAAATTTCTCATCGTTTTACTGTGCCGATAAAAAACGGTTTTGATGCATTGTGGGGTTTTGACGGTCCGGCTAAAATTAAATTTGCCGTTGGTTACGGAATTTCGGATAATCTTATGATAAACTTTGGAAGAAGTAATCTAACAGATAATTATGATCTGCAATTGAAACAAAAAATTTACGAATTTAACAATAAAAAATTTCCTGCTGCAATTTCGGTATTGGGTGGTATTGCTTGGAATTCCGAAATTCCAAATAACATTGTTCGAAACAAATTGGCAGCGGATAATTTTCAATTCTATTCAATGCTTATTTTTAATACTATGTTGTTCAATAAAAAAGTCGGGTTCGGTTTAATTCCTTCTTACGTTTATAACAGTTTTATTTATGCTGTTCAAAAACAATATACATTTTCTATAGGTACTTATTTTCATTATTACATAAACAGAATGTGGAGTGTTTGGATTGAACATAATGCAATAATAACCGGATATCACGGAAAAATCCGATTAGATGAATCGGGAAGATCTTACAATACGGTTTCGTTCGGAGCTTCGCTTGAGACCGGCGGACATATTTTTAACTTTGTAATAACCAATAATTCCAGACTGAATTACAGTCAATTTCTAATCGGAGCAAACAATTCCGCCCAAAATAATTTTTGGAAATTAGGTTTTGGAATTATAAGATATTTTTAATTTATTAAAAATCCAACCAATAAGAAAACATTATTACTTTCCGAGCCGAGAAGAATGAACGGTTTGTATATAAAGCGTTGGGCATTTAAAAGCACTTCATTTTCGGTTTATTACTATCTTTATTTATATGCACTAACTTTGATTTAATCACTTATTGCCCAATGATTTATATACTTTGTTCTGCCGTTACATCTTTATGTTTAACATATCATTAAGTGCTTGTTTTCCTATTGAAGTTAAATATACTTCACGTGTAAATTGCTTCTTTCTTAACCAGTCATTTTTGAGCATATATTCCAAAAGTGATGCTCCCAAAGAACCAGCCAAATGATGCTTTCTTTCTGTCCAATCTAAACATTTACGAGCAAACGAACGTTTTTTTTTCTTTAACTCATTTAGATTAATACCAATTTTATTAAACCATTTTTCACCTTTGGGCGTTACAATAAATTCTTTCTTTGAACCAATTAGTATACCTTGTTTTATTAAAGCATTTGTAATTTTCACTCCTAATTCACCCGCCAAATGGTCATAACAAGTTCGTGCATAAAATAATTTATTATACTTTGAAATATTTTTTTTAGAGTTTATTTGATTTTGAGGAATTAAACTTGCCATAGATTCAATTGCTGTGGCTATTCTATTATTTGCCAGTCTAAAATATCGGTGTCTCCCTTGAATTTCTACAATTAATAATTGTGCATTAATTAATTTTGTTA
>JALSNL010000185.1 GCA_026987055.1 Melioribacteraceae bacterium
AATCCAAAGTATGCCTTTTTTGTCCTCAAAAATAGATGTTATTCCGTTATCGGAAACGGAAGTTGAATCTTTAGGATTATTTGTATAAACCACAAATTCATAACCATCGTACCGGTTTAATCCGTTTGCCGTACCAAACCACATAAATCCGTCTCTATCTTGCAAAATAGAATAAACAGTACTTTGTGATAATCCTTCTTCAACACCAATTTTAACAAATTTGTATTTTTCTCTTTCAATTGAGTTTGACTTGGCAAATAAAACTTGCACACAAAAAAATAAAGGGATTGATATTTTGATTAAAAAGATTTTCACTTGTTAAAGTTTTACTGAATATAATTTTTTATCTTTTATTTCTCCGTTATACTTTGGGTAAGGTTATGTTTTATAATAGAGCTGAACAAAAGATACCTAAAGTTACACAAAGAAATTATTTTATGTAAAATAGAATATAGGTTAACAAATAATTTAACTTACTTTGACATTTATTGTAAAAACTCTGTAGTTATTGCATAGTCTAAAAAATTGCAACCGCTAATTGCCCACAAGCTCGCCTTTTTTCGTATGCTCAATTATTTCCTTTACTTTTATTACACTTGGCGGTTGAATCTGCAAAATTTACATTTATTTATTTTTCAGGTGTTTCTATCAAATATTTTTAGTATAATACTGAATCTTTTTTTTTTGAAAAGCATCATATACGTATATTAAATAACTTTTTATTAAGGAGAAAAATGACTGAACATTTAACAAAACAAACTTTTTTAGAAAAAGTTTTCAACTACGAACAAAATAAAGAATGGAAATTTAACGGCGAATTACCTTGTATAATAGATTTTTATGCAGATTGGTGTCAACCTTGTAAAATGGTAGCCCCAATTTTAGAAGAATTAAGTGAGGAATATGCCGGTAAAATTAATGTATATAAAATTGATACCGAATCTGAACAAGAACTGGCAGCTGCCTTTGGTATTAGAAGTATTCCTTCTTTATTGTTTTGTCCAAAAGATGACAAACCGCAAATGGCACAAGGTGCGTTGCCAAAACCTGCATTGGTTGATGCAATAAATAATGTTTTATTAAAAACAACACCTGCCAACTAAAAATAAATATTTTTACAATATTTAGCCGTTTAATAAATTTTATTAAACGGCTTTTTATTTATTGAACTGTAATACTTTTATTTATTTTAAATTCGTCTTTCCTTCCACCTAATTTTTTACCGCTTATACTAAATCTCCAAAGTCCGGTTTTCTTTTCAGGATATTTAATTTCTGCAGCTGTTCCTTCAGAATAATGCTGAGAGTAAAACGGAAACGAGCGTGCTTCCGATGAATTTGGTTCACGTAAATCAATAAAATCCAAAGCAATATCTTGATTAAACGTGAATAAGAATTTTAACTGTCCGGTTGAAGCATTTATATTATAAGTAATAATGGTAGAAACATCAGATGTTGTATCAACTAAAGTAATTTCATATTCTGAAGTCTCATCTTCTTCTACATTTGCAATAAATGAAGTATCATTAAAATCTTTTAACGATAAAGTTATCAAGTATGCTCCAACGGGTAATTCACTTAAAGTATCCGGTGTAACTTTCCCTGTTGCCTTTCCTTGTAATTTAATTATTGCTCCAATAGGATCAGATTCAAGATAAATATTACCATGTGGTGGTAATGGTTTTAATTCCACATATTTACTTGTCTTTTGGTCATTGCCTAAATTTACAACAATTGTTGTATCTAAATATTCTTTATGAGTTAACTTTATAAAGTACTCTCCGGCAGATAATCCTTTCAATGTGTCCGGTGTTAATTTACCGGTTTCATTCTCATTTAAAAATATTTTTGCACCGGCAGGATCAGAATCTAAAAATATTTCTCCCTTAGGAATACTTGATTTTAATACTACTCCCATTGTCTGAGTAATTTTTTTTTCGGTTATATTTACAGTAAAAGAAGTATCAATATAGTTTTGTAAAACTAATTTAATTGTATAAACACCTACTGCCAAATTTGTTAAACTATCCGGCGTATATTTATGTGTGGAATTATTATTTAAAAATATTTCTGCATTTGCCGGAGTGGAGTTTAAAATAATTTTTCCAATGGCTAAATTAGATTTTAGTTTTATGTTCTTAGTAGTTTTTTGATTTTTAAATACTTGTACGGCAAAAGAAGTATCTTTATAATTTTCCAACTGTAAAGTCACTTCATACAAACCGGATTCAAGATTTACAATACTATCCGGTGTAACCTTTTTGGTATCGGTTCCTAACAGCAAAATTTTTGCTCCGTTAGGTTCGGAAGTTAAGTAAATGCTACCATTTAGATTTTCATTAACTTCAATCACATGTTCATCAATGCAACTGAAAACAAAAAGGTTTGTAATAATTATTAAAAATATTCCACTTAAAAATTTCATTTATTACCTAATTAGTTTAACCTTATGATTTTTATTCTTCTATTTTTCATTCGTCCGAAAACAGTTTTATTGCTTGCTATTGGTGCAGCATCTCCTATAGCAGATTCTTTAAGATTTTTTGCCGGAATTCCTTTTGCTATCAAATACATTTTAATGGCTGAAATTAGTTTTTTCGATAATTTTACCGATTCCAAATGACTTTTTTGCTTTTCAACATGACCTTCAATTTTCCATAGTATATCCGGATTTTGTTTCATTATTTTAACAATTTTTTGAAGTCTATTTGCTGCGGTTTTTTTAATTGTATTTGTATTTCTATTAAAGATTTGCTCCGCAGTTAAAATGAAATAATATGGTATTTTTACTTCAGGCTTTGCATTCTTTTTAGAATACGGCACTACGTCAGGACAACCGTCATCATCTTGATATCCATTTTTGTTTTCGGCAATGTTCGGACATTTATCATTTATATCTAATATACCATCATTGTCGTTATCCACATCCGGGCATCCGTCCGTATCTTCAAAACCATCATAATCTTCCGGTTTATTAGGACATTTATCGTCTATATCTTTAATTCCATCTTTGTCATTGTCCAAATCCGGACATCCGTCATTATCTTCAAAACCGTCAATATCTTCATCTAAGTTAACACAAACATCTATACTATCGGGAATTCCATCATTATCGTTATCCAAATCCGGACATCCATCTTCGTCTTCAAAACCATCATAATCTTCGGCTTTATATGGACACTGATCTTTACTATCGGCAATTCCATCATTATCAGAATCTTTTTCGGCAAAAATATTGTAACTTACTCCAATATTAAAATCGGTAAAGTAATCATTGTGAATTCCAATTTTTATGGCATCCAAATTATCACTAAGAATAAAATGAAGTCCTACTTCAAAACTTAGTGTTAATAAATTAGAGAGTATATAATTTGCCCCGATTTTAGAATTAAGTCCGAACGAGTTATTATCTTCTCCATTTTTCTGTTTGATAATTTCACTAAAAAAGTTCTTATCCGAAAACGAAAACTTATAAAATGATGAACCCAAAGAAATAAAAGGAGAAAACCTTTCCGTAAAAAAATACCGGTAGCTAAAACCGGTTCCTATAGAAAAGGCGTTAGTTTT
>JALSNL010000186.1 GCA_026987055.1 Melioribacteraceae bacterium
ATATCATCTATCACCGTTTTTTCAATTTGGAGTATTAGTACAAAATAATATTTATTCCGATGATAGAAAAATTGCAATAAATGAAGCTTCAACTCTCTATTCAACTATTTTTGGCAAAATAACTCCTTTGGATCAAATTAAAATAATTCCATTCGGTGGTTATTCCATAAACAAGCAAGTGGGGAATGATGATAGAGGAATAATTTACGGAAGCGAAATTTCTGTTGACAGATATAATTTAAACGAGTTTCTTATAACCACTAAATTGAGATTTTTAAATGAAGAAATTTCTCCGAGAAAAAACATACGGCAATTTTTTGGAACACATATTAAAAACAAATTTAATAAATCCTTAACAAATGTAATATCCGGTTATTATTCCAAAACAAGAAAAGATTTTTACTTTGATGTTGATTCCGTTACTTCAAAAGAATTTAATATTAATAAAAATATACAAAGTCGTACAGAAGAAAATTACTCAATTGGGGAAAGACTATTTTCTTCAAAATTTAGTTCCGATATTTTTTTTGATTTATCAGGGCGTATATCTTACAGAAATATTGACCGTGATACAAGATATCATTCCGCTAACAATCTTTCCGTTTCAAATTTCGATTCGAAAATAAATGAATTACGATTAGATTTTTCCGGCACTACGGAATACCGGAGTAAACTTCTTTTTGCAAGAGCTAAGTTTGATTATAGTCAGCGTGAAGAAAAACACATTGCAAAACCAAATAGCAAAATCAATGAGATTATTTTTGAACAAAGAACGGAATTGGAAAAGAAAAAAAATAATACTTCGGAATATGCAACGCTATCTGCACTTGCTAATTTCGATATTTCAAAAAATGATAACCTTACACTAAGTATTTTACATCGTAAACTTGTTTATAATACACCAAGCGAAAATAATTTTGATGATAGAGATGAACTGCTCTCTATTTTTAGAATATCCTATTTACGTAATCTTAATCGCTTTTTCGATTTTTTTATTAATCTGGAAGGAAGCATTAACCATATTGTTTACATATTTGCAGAAAGAAGTTCTAACAATAATATTAGGAGAATTATAAAATTATCTTCCGGCGGTGAATTTAGCGGTTCCAAATTATATTCAAAAAATACTTTTGAGGTTTCGGCAAATTATACTTCATACGATTTTCAAGATATCAATCCTAATATAAAAAGTTTTTCATTCAGACAAATTGCTGCACGGGATTCTTCTTCGTTAAAATTATATAATAAAATTTTCTTAGATGTTTCCGGTTATTTAAAATTTTCGGAACAAGGTGTTTTCAATTGGAAAAGTTTTTCCAGTAATCCGGATAGATTTTTAGCGGAACTATATTCCGAGCCAATGATTAACATTAAACATAATAACATAAAAATGGGAATAGGCTTACGTTTTTTCTTTTTACAAACATTTAATTATGATAAAAAAAATATTAAGTATAAAGCAAGTGAATATAAAAGTATAGGACCAATTACAAATTTTAATATTAGAACGGAAAATTTGGATTTATATCTTTACGGCTGGTATGAATTTATTACGACGGAAAAAAAATCAAATAGAGAAATGGCAAACTTAAAACTTTCCGTTAACTGGCGTTTATAAAAATTAATGTTTTTATATTTTGTCCTTGATATGAATGTAAAGTAGCTTTATTTTAATAACACATATTTCAAAATAAGTTCTGAATTTTTATTGCATAAAATATATACTAAAATATTTCCAAGTAATCCCGAACTTTTGCCGGAGATAGAAAGATTTGTTACTGAAATTTTAAGTAAAACAAAATTATCAAGGCAAAAAATTATCAATGCGGAATTAGCTTTAGCAGAAGCAGCAGCTAATAGTATTTTACATGGTAATAAATCGGACCCAAATAAAAATGTGGAAATTAATGTTGAAGTTTCCAAAAAAGAAGTCATAATATCAATTAAAGATGAAGGAAAGGGATTTGTAATTAAAGACGTTCCGGACCCGACCAACGAAGAGAACATATTAAAAGATAGCGGAAGAGGTTTATTAATAATGAAATCATTAGTAGATAAACTTGAATATAAATTTTCAGATTCCGGTACACAAGTAATTTTTACAATTTACCAAAAATAAATTGCCTTAATCTTTCCCATTTCTATTATAACCAATTTGTTTTCAGTATAGTTTTGGTTCTTCTCGCCAATAATTTTCCGGTATATTTATTTTATATTATGATAATTCTTCTAAAACTTCATATATTTCAGATATAAATATCTACTTATATATCAAAAAATTAGGAGTAAATTATGGCTAGAAAAAAAATTGCCTTAATTGGCGGCGGACAAATTGGTGGTGTTTTAGCACAACTAATCGGAGCAAGAGAATTAGCCGATGTAGTTTTGTTTGATATTGTAGAAGGTTTACCGCAAGGTAAAACTCTTGATATTGCAGAAGCTTCACGAATTGACAGATTTGATGTTAAACTAAAAGGGACTAACGAATATAAAGATATTGATAACGCTGATCTAATAATAATAACAGCAGGTTTACCACGTAAACCCGGAATGAGTAGGGATGATCTTTTAACAACTAATGCAAAAATTATGAAAAGTGTTGCAGAGGGAGTTAAAGAACACGCACCTAATGCTATTGTTATTATTATTTCCAATCCGTTGGATGCTATGGTAACATTATTCCAAAAAGTTACTGGATTTCCTCATAACAAAGTTATCGGTCAAGCCGGAGTTTTAGACTCTTCACGTTTTTCATCATTTATTGCTTGGGAACTTGGTGTTTCCGTAAAAGATGTAAACGCCATGGTTCTTGGTGGTCACGGTGATACAATGGTTCCTTTGGTTCGTTATGCAAATGTTAACGGTGTTCCGGTTATGGAACAATTGGAAAGAAAATATGGCGATGCCGTTAAAGCCAAAGAAGTAATGGATGCAATGGTAACCAGAACAAAAAAAGCCGGCGGGGAAGTAGTCGGTTTATTAAAAACCGGTTCTGCATTTTATTCTCCTGCATCTGCTGCTACCGCTATGGCAGAAGCAATATTAAAAGGACAAAACAGAGTTCTTCCTTCTTGTGTTTATTTGGATGGCGAATATGGAGTTGACGGTTATTATGTAGGTGTTCCCGCTGTATTAGGTGAAAACGGTTGCGAAAGAGTTTTGGAAGTTTCACTTAACGACGAAGAACAAGCTGCTTTTGATACATCGGTAAATGCTGTGAAAAACTTAGTTACGGATATGGAAAGATTAGGATTTTAGTTTTATATTCAATTTGCATTTGTATTTTTATGAGGTTATCTGTTTTTAGATAACCTCATTTTTTTATTCTACATAATTATATTAACTTCCGGATAACCGTGTTGGGTCATATAAAAAATGAAACAACACAAATCTGTAATCTACTATTGCTAATCAAAAAAAAATAATGAGCAACTGTTGATTGGTAATTCCCGATTTGGGTTTTGAGTATAACTTAATATTATTCGCAACCATGGAAATAATGTCGTTACTCCGATTCTTGGAGACTTAACTTAAATGGGACAAAGTTTTTACATTTTTTTGTTTTT
>JALSNL010000187.1 GCA_026987055.1 Melioribacteraceae bacterium
AAAGTAAGGAGATTCTTCATCCCGATTGAAAAACATCGGAATTCAGAATGACATATTTAATGAAAACGTCTTGCGTTTCACGTTTTTCGTCTTGCGTCTCTTGTCTGTCATACTAAGTGAATGCTTTTTATGAACGAAGTATCTCAAAAACCAAAGTTTAAGAAAGCGTTCACCCACAGCAACAGAATTCAGAATAGTTTGTCCGCCTTCTTTTGGGCGGGACAGTTTTGTGTAACAGCGTTATAAATATATTATCCCAGTTCAATCAAAAACTAATTGTTTTATTACCATAACCTCATTCAATAACTCAACCATTGCAAATCGACAGTTGGAACAAGAGGCTCGCCGGAAAAATTTTTAACTGTAAATACAGTTAAATCATTTTTAATACTATTAGCAGAATCTAAATTTTTTAATAATTCTTCATTAACCCAAACTGAATATTTCTTTTTTAACTTAGCAATTTCCCTTTCCAAAAGGGCCGTATGTTTTTTGAATAATATCATATTATAAACATCATCTTTATATTTATAAAACCTTGTTGTATCAACATTTGCAATTCTCAAATCTTTCCAGTGATTTTTAAAAAACTCTTTCATTTCTTTTTCCGTTACTTTTACGTTCCTAATTAGATGATCTCTATATATATCATAAGTCCATTTTTCTTCCCAAATTTTTATATCACTCTTAATTTTGGCAGAATCCAAATAGCCTTCTTCTTTGGCAATATTAATAAATTTTCTATTTTTAATCATTGTCCCAATTTCCGTAACAAGACGATTTTTCAAATCTAACGGATTTTTTGCAGCATTAATTATTTTACGATGATAGTTCATATAATTGAAATAGTCTTCAACTGTATAAACTCCGTCTGCAGCTGTGTATAAAACTTTAGGCAATAAACTTTTTAATTCAACCAAATATTTTTTTGAAGTATCTGTTGCAGACTTAATATTTTCAACAATTGTTTTTCTTTCCGGTATTCCGTCTTGTATCCAACCCAAAAGAGGTTCAACAATAAGATCAACCGTTTTATTTTTAACTCTTATGTTCATTGGTGTTAAGATAGAATCCATTAAATGGTGAACAATACTATCCGAAGCAATATTAAAAAGCCTGGCGTATATTTTCTTTCTTTTGTATCCGGTTTTTAGTTCGTCACTCTTTATTGGTTCTCTTTTAAGGTTTATAATTTGAAAGATTGCATAACCTTTTTCGTACGGAATAGGTTTTGATGGTTTTCCTATTTCCAGATTTTTTATCTTAAAGTGTTCTATTAAAATCTTATTACGGTGCCTTTTTTAGAAGATTCATAAGCAGCATCTACAATGTTAAGGATAATTTCTCCTTCGGTTATTCCGGGTGAAGGCGTAACCCTTTTTACAATACAATTAACAAAATATTTCATCTGGTTATTATATATTGTTTGATCGCAGTGTTCAGTCTTATTGAAAGTGGGAATTTTAATTTGCTCTTTCTCTTTATTGATTATCTCTATCTCAGTTGGAAATAATGAACCATATCCCTTTGTGCCAAAAAGTCTTGTTGCTGCTTCCGGTCCATCCATGTGAGGTTGCCACCATCCGCTTTCTATTATAGAAGTTGTTCCGTTTTCCCAAGTTATTAAAATAATTCCTGTATCATCAACATCATAATTACCGTAATATGTACCAATTTTTGCATAAACTTCTTTTGGTTTCGGATCACCTAAAATATAACGAACAGTATCAATTGCATGAACTCCCATATCGGCTAAAGCTCCTCCGCCGGCTAATTCTTTTTTAGTAAACCATCCTTCCGGTCCCCAATTTTCGTGAATTCCATAACCTTTGGTTTTTACAATTTTTCCAATTCTACCGGATTCAATAATTTTTTTAATAAAATTAGTTTCATCATCAAATCGCCACATGTGACCAACCATTACAAGCTTATTATTTTTTTTGGTTGCCAATTGTATTTCTTTAACTTCTTTGGAATTCATTGCCATTGGTTTTTCTAAAAAAACATCTTTCCCGTTTTGCAAAAAATCAATAGCAAAAGGTGCATGAAATTTATTTGGTGTTCCAATTATTACAGCATCAATATCATCTTTTTTTAACAAATTTTTGTAATTGGAATGTGCATTTTTAATGTTATATTTTTTTGCAAATTGTTTAGCCGAATCAATCGGTAAAGCAACAACATCGGTTATTTCTACATTTGGTATTTTCATTAATGCGCGAGCATGATAATTTGCTATAAATCCGGCGCCTATTAAAGCTATATTAATTTTTTTCATTTTCTTTTCGGTTTGATACGCTAACAATAAATTGCATATCTAAAGTTATTGGTGGTATTGTTAAGAATAAATTAAGTAAATATTAAATTATATTTTTCAAAAAAAAGTAAGAAATAGCATCTATATTTTTTGCTTTAAGTAAAAATTTAACCTTCCAAAATTGTTCTATTTTTTATCATGTAAAACATTAGAATTAACTTAAAAGTTCATCTACATTATCATATATTTTTTTAATTGCATCAACAATTGTTTGCATATCTTCTTTTGTTCCCATTAGTACTTTATGATGTAAGCAAACGGATTCCTCATTATAAATACGTTCACAAACAGGCAAGCTAAATCTTGCCGGGTTAATATCTTTCCAATACTGTTCTGTAATTTTATGACGCGCCGGTTTTGTATGCGGAACATACAAAGATGCATTGTTCAACGGTTCATACGATGGTTCTACAGCTATTCCAAGTTCGTTACTTAAAGCTTCTCTGAATTTTTGTACCGGTAGATTTTTAAACTCATCCTTTTTATATCTAAATGCAAAATTAAAATATGCTTCTTTAGTTTCGCGTCTATCTCGTTTCATCGGAATTATTCCGGGAATATCTTCTAATAGTGAATTAATGTATATTCCGTTTTCATCCCTTATTTTATTTTGTGCGGGTAATCTTTTTAATCCTTCAATCAGAACGGCAGCTTGAAATTCTGTAATTCTATAATTACCCGATTGAATAAAATTACCTTCGTCTCCGTAAACACCTGCACCTTTGTCAACATTTTCATATTCATCGCCTTCCGGTCTTCTACCGCAATTTCTTAATGCATCAAGTTTTTCCGCAATATCTCTGTTGTTTGTTGTAAGAGCACCACCTTCCCCTGCAGTTAAATGTTTGGAAAGTTGAAAACTGAAACTGCCAATATCACCAATGCTTCCGGCTTTTTTCCTTTTCCATTCACCGCCGTGTTTATGTGCACAATCTTCAATTATGTAAAGATTATGTTCGGTTGCTATTTCCATTATTGCATCCATATCTGCAAAATTTCCGTAAAGATGTACGGGTATTATTGCTTTTGTTTTTGGTGTAATTGCTTTTCTAATTTCATTTGGATCAATACACCAAGTATCTTCACAAACATCAACCAATATTGGAGTAGCGTTTACATCTATAACCGTTGCTGCTGTGGCTTGCCATGTTAAACCGGGTAAGATTACTTCATCCCCTAAACCGATGCCCAATGCTTCCAAAGCAAGTTGTAATGTAACTGTTCCGTTAGCAGCACAAACAGAA
>JALSNL010000188.1 GCA_026987055.1 Melioribacteraceae bacterium
CCATATTTTTCTATCCGGAGGAGGAATTGCATTCTCTTTAATATTATCTACAATACCTATTTTACTTTTGGTTTTTGCATTATTGGGAAATTTTATTGATCCTACAACTCTTGATGAAAACATCCGAAAGCTAATAAACACCATTATCCCATATCCGGAGTATGCTAACTATACAACAGAAGTGATACTACGCCGTATTCCCGGGGTATTTCAATATAGCGCAACTGCCTTTTATTTAGGTTTAGCCGGTTTGTTTTTTACTTCTACGTGGTTATTCAGCAGTATGAGAACAATATTAAATAAAATATTTGGGATTCCTAAAGAAAAAGGAGTACTTGTTGGTTTTTTAAGAGATTTTGGAATGGTTGTTTTATTATTATTTCTGGTGTTGCTTTCAACATTTATACTTCCGACAGTTAATTTATTTATTCATGCAACCGAAAATGTTGAAATACTGCACAAATTTCAGATTACAAGTTTAGTGAATACTATTTTTTCTTTTACTTCCATTATAGTTGTTCTATTGCTTTTTTTCATGTTTTACTCAATTATTCCTTACGCAAAGCTCAACAAGAAAGTTACATTTATAGGTGCATTATGGGCTACTCTTTTGTGGGAAGTGGCAAGAATTGGATTTGGATATTACATACAAAACTATTTATCGGCAAATAAATTTTATGGTGCTTTTTTACTTGCTTTAGTTTTACTTTTTTGGCTTTTTTATTCTTCTATTCTTTTTATTATCGGGGCTGAAATAGCCCAACTGTATAGAGAACGTTTACAAGAAAAAAACAAGTTGAACAAAAAAAATAGTTAACTACTGATTAGCAGCTTCTTCAACACTATTAAAAACAGTAAAAACCTTATTTAATCCCGTAGCCGAAAATATTGGAAGTTGATGATTGTTGTCATAGACTAAAAAGAAATTTCTGTTCATAGCTTTAAGTCTTTTTACCGCTCCAACCAAAACACCAAAAAAAGAAGAATCGATAAAATCACATTTATTTAAATTTACAATAATTCCTTTGTTTTCTTCTGCAATTATATTTTCTAAGAATTTTTTAAAATCACTTGCTTCTCTTAAGGTGGCTCTTTCAAATTCAACAGTAACTATTACATAATTATTATAAGTAGATGAATCTTTAATGAAAAAATTAGAAATAACTTCCGGATCACCAAAAAGTGAGCTTCCTGAGATTGAAAACTTATTATTCAGCCTCGACTCAAACTCATCAATTTTTCTATCGTATTCATGTTCAATATTATTTTTCTTTTGAGTATTCATAACTTATATTTATTCCCCCTTGATTGTAATTTTTAGTAATTCTCAAAAAATAAGGATTAATAATCACTAAATCATAATCGGACATTTTTTTGATTATTTAATAGAACTTTCTAATATTTTTTTGAATTAGTATTCTATCTTCATTATTTTCTATTGAATCTACAATTATATGTAAAATACTTTTACCGGTTTTTCTACCATTATTATCTTTTTTATACTGGACTATCGTAGTACTGTTTTTTACAATATAATCACCTTCATTTCCTTTAACTTTTATTACCATTTTATCTCCTTTTTTATTTACTAAAGAGTAGATATTTCCTTGCTAAATATGTGATATTCAGCAATAATTATTATGGGGCATTTATCTTTTAAGTGTTTAGTATAGATAAGAATATTATTAGCCGGAAGCCATTTATAATTTTGGAATAAAACGATTGATACTAATAACAAATTTATATTTTAACAACTCTTGTTACATATAATAATAATTTTATCATATTAAATGAAGCATTCAAGGAATTCTTACGGAAACACATCTCAAATTAGTTCTAATACACAATATTGAGATTCTTCATTCGCAAGTTAGAAATCCCGCCTTCTTTTTTTTGCGGAACGGTTTTGTGTAACGAAAGTTAATAATACAAAAGTGACAGAACTCACAGCAAAATAGAATAAATCCATTTCTTTTGTGCTACCGTCAAAAACTTTTAAGGAACAAAATGGAATTTTTACTTTTATTTTTAGTTAGTTTTTTTGTCTTTGGAGCATTGGCGTTATTAGTTATAAGAAAACTTATTATATCTATTAAAGAGGATAACATAAATTAAAAAGGAGAAATATTATGGCAGAATTTATAGAAAAACCATTAACTCATCCGGAATGGGATCCTTCTAAAGGAGACTTTTATAGTCCAACAGTTCATGCTGATGATCAATATCATGAGAAATCACTTAAGCGTAAGAAAATTCTTATTGGTAGTTTAATTTCTCTTCATATGTTGTTATTACTAAGTGTATTAATTTTCTTCTCTTAAAAACTTCTAAGCTAATAGAGAAATATAATTTTTTGTATCTATTCGGCAATTGTCTATACAGGCAATTGCTTTGAACTTTTATTATTTGATATCAATTTATTTATTTGTTAAATTACTTCTATAAATTATTTTTTATAAATACCTTAATTTCTAATGTCAAAAAATTATATTGAAAAACCACTTTCACATCCCGACTGGGATCCTTCAAAAGGCGATTTCTACAGTTTAAATGTCCACAAAGAAGTCCAAAATCATAAAAAAGCACTTAAAAGAAAGAAATTATTTATCACTAGTTTAATAGCGTTGCACTTTTTTTTATTAGTAATAGCAATTTTCTTTTTAAGTTAATTTTACCTTCGTAAAAATATTTTTTTATATAAAATAATCATTCCTATTCTTCCCGTAAAAATATTATATTTAAAGTAAATGAAATATAAATAATTACCGTTTACTATAGGAGGTTATATGAAGATAGCTGTTTGCATTAGTCACGTTCCCGATACAGCCACAAATATTAAAATTGGTGAAGACGGAAAAACAATTGACAAAAGCGGAGTAACTTATGTTCTTAATCCGTATGATGAAATTGCAATTGAAGAGGCATTAAAAACCAAAGAAAAAATTGGCGGTGAAGTTGTTGCTATTAGTTTAGGTGACGATTCTAATAAAGAATCAATAAAAAAAGCTTTGGCAATGGGCGTTGATTCCGGTGTATTGTTAAAAGATTCAAATTACAGAGATTCCGTTAGCTTGGCAAAAGCATTAGCAGAAGAAATTAAAGCTCAAGGTGCAGAGTTGGTGTTTTTCGGTAAGCAAGCTGTTGATTATGACAATTCAATTACAGGTCAACTAACTGCAGAATTTTTAGGTTATAATTGTGTAAGCGTTGCCGTTGGCTTTACTTTGGAAGATAATAAAATTACCGCCGAAAGAGAAATTGAAGGAGGTAAAGAAGTTATGGAAACTACATTACCCGCTGTTATAACCACTCAAAAAGGATTAAACGAACCGAGATATGCTTCGTTAAAAGGAATAATGGCTGCAAAAAGAAAAACTATAGAAGAAAAAGATGCGGCAACTTTTGATAATTTTGTTGAAGTTGTTGCTATGAAAAGGCCTCAAGGTAAGCAAGCCGGTAAAATATTAGGAAGCGATGCTTCGGCAGTACCGGAATTAGTTCGTTTATTAAAAGAAGAAGCTAAAGTTATATAGGAGATAAAAATGGCAAATAAAGTTTT
>JALSNL010000189.1 GCA_026987055.1 Melioribacteraceae bacterium
AATACATTCCCCGCAGGAACCGTATTGGAAACTGCACTGCTTGTTTTCATTAAACCGAATACAACCCAAGGTTGACGACCAACTTCGGTAAATATCCAGCCGGTAGCAATAGCAAGATGAGGTAAGAAGAGAGCCCAAAAATAAATCTTTAGCAAAAGAGGACTAAAATTATAATCATCTTTCCCAACTTTATAAATTGCAAATAAAATTAAAAATAACATTGCTGTTCCTGCTCCAACCATCATTCTGAATGTCCAATAAGTTATTGCTACAGGAGGAACATAATCACCGGGTCCATATTTTTTTTCGTATTCTGCTTGTAAATTATTTATTCCTTCAACAGGACCTGAAAATTTATTATGTGTCATAAAACTTAATAAACCGGGTATCTTAATAGCAAAAACGTCTTTTCTTTTTGCCTCGTCACCAATAGTAAAAAGCGAGAAAGAGGCAGGGTCTTCTGTTTCCCAAAGAGCTTCGGCGGCTGCCATTTTCATAGGTTGAACTTTAGCCATATATTGAGCTTGAACATGACCTTGCATAACAACCAAAAGGACTGCAACAAAACCATATATAGTTGCAATCTTAAAAGATTTTTGATAAAGATGAATATTTTCACTTTTCTTTAACAAATGCCAAGAGCTTATGCCAATAACAAAAAATGCAGCGGTACTCATGCCGGCAAAAATTACATGTGGGAATTGTACCCAGACATGTCCGTTAGTTACAAGAGCAAAAAAATCAGTCATTTCTGCACGTCCATTTGCAATTTTATAACCTACGGGTTGCTGCATAAAAGAGTTTGCTGTTAAAATCCAAAATGCAGATAAATTGGAACCAATGGCTACAAACCAAATAGTTAGCATATGCATTTTTTTTGAGAGTTTATCCCAGCCAAAAATCCATAAACCAAGAAATGTTGATTCCATAAAGAAAGCTAATAAAGCTTCAATGGCTAGCGGGGCGCCAAAAATATCACCCATAAATCTGGAATATTCCGACCAGTTCATACCGAACTGAAATTCTTGAATAATTCCTGTTGCAACACCGATTGCAAAATTAATTAAAAGTAGCTTCCCCCAGAACTTTGTCATCTTAAGATAGTCTTCATCATTAGTTTTAACATAGAGAGTCTCTAAGATTGCAACAAATAATGTTAGACCAAGGGTAATAGGAACAAAGAAAAAGTGGTAAACAGTAACAATGGCAAATTGCCATCTTGCAATTAAAACGGCATCCATAGTATATCTTCCTTATATTAGTTGGTAATCTAATTAAGTTTCGTATCCCTCAAATACGAATATATTTTCCCTTCCCTTTTTTGAAAATTTACAAGTATTTTTGAACAATAAGTATTAGAACAAATAAAAATCAAAATAACTAAGTATAAACTTTATAAATTTACTATCGAACTTAGATAATAATTGTTTATTAACTTTTGTAAAAAGTGTATAATAAGATTTGTTTGCCATTTGCGTAATTGAGCTAAAATGGTAAGAAGTGAACATTATGTTAAATGATACAATAACTGTAGTTTCCATAAAGCCACTAGTATTTTTAAGATAAGCAAAGCGAAAAAAGTTCCGCTTTGCTATAATTTAAGATTAACTGTTATTTTAGGCGCGTTTACTGTGATCAACGCCTTTAAGAATTTTTAAATTCAGTATAATAAAACGCCACAATTGAATTATTTTACAATTCATCATTTTATGATCTTTTTTTGTAATTTCCATTTATAAACCTCCGTTATTCAGGAATCATTTTCCAGCCAACACGGGCTTGAAGTTTGTGAATAAAAGTGTAGTGAATTAATTTTTTCATCCATGCTCCTGCCAAACCCATTTCCATTAATGTAATAAATCTATCTCTACCTTGTTGATGTGGAAAATCTTTGATGTTTGGGACAACAGGATACATTACTATTGTTGCTGCCGAACCATCCCAAAGTGAATCTCCCATAGAAGCAATACATGCAGCATACATTTCAGTCATTCTTTCACTATGTGTCATTTTTCCTTTTTTAACAAGATCAATAACATTATTTGCAATAACACGACCGATAATACCCGAAACCATTCCGGTTCTTGGCGGGGCAGCGGTGATGTTTGTTCCGTTAGGGTTAATATGCGGTTGAGAAATTGGTCCGGGTGGTGCAAAAGCAATACCACCGGCAAATATATTTTTATAAGTATCATTTTGATAAACAGCAGGCCATGCTTCCGGTTTATTTACTAATTCATCATAAGGTAAACCGTAAATGCCATCAACTTTAATAAAACCGGCGGGATTGGCAATTTTAGATGAAACATCTTCGCCGTTTTTCCCAACATATTTAAAAGGTTGTCCGGTAAATTGAGGCACCAACATAGCAAAGTCATATTCGGTCTCACCAAAATTACCATCAAAATCTTCCCAGTATATTTTCTTTTCGTCAACTTTTTTTGTTGCTCTTTGGATGTTCCATTTAATCCCGGCATCTTTAAAAACAGCTTCAATAAATTCGTCACTGCCAATAAGTTTATTTCCATATTTTGCAACAACTCCACGAACACCAAAATCTCCTAAAGCTCTTTCATTGGAATGATAGATAAGTTCTGCTTTATCCCTAAGACCTTTATTAACCAAATCTTTATGAATGTTAGTGATATACTCAAAAGTTGCTCCTTGGCATGTTGCTCCGGCATGTCCGGTTCCAATCACCATTTTTATCTTTTCACCTTTTTTCATTCTCTCAACAAGTTCAAGATATTTATCCCGAATTTCTACGGCATGAGGTAAAGTACAAATTGAATGAGTATAACCATATTTGGGTCCTAAACCCGGAGTGTTATCGTAATTTAATTTTGGTCCGGTAGCAATTATAAGATAATCATACTCCATCTTAACTTCGCTATTATCAGTTTCTTTTACCCCAATTACAAATTGTTCATCAGGATGAATTTCCGTTGCTTTACCATGAACAAATTTAATATTCATTTTTTTATAAACCGGCTCTAACTTAAATGTGGTTTTTTCCGGTTTCATATTTCCTACACCAACCCAAACGAGGGAAGGAATATAGAGGAAATAGTCTTGCCGGTTTATTACAGTTACTTCATGGTTTTTACCTAGGGCATCTCCAATATAAAGTGCTGCGGTATGCCCTGCAAAACCAGCCCCAATAATAACAATTTTAGACATGAGTTCTCCTTGATTTGTTGCGTTGTAAATTAAGCTTTATTCAAATATTGTTTGGTAAATATATTTTAATTATCGTAATAATAATTTTGAATCTTTAGCCGGAATGTTTTTGTCTTTAAAACAATATAATATATTTTTTAAAAAAATAAAAGAATTAATAAGTTTTTTTTACAAAAGTAACCTTTACTAAAGCTATAAGTTAACTTATTATCCTAGTGCTAATTTTGTATTAAAGTATTTTAATTTACCGTTCTTCAAAAATATGATTAAGGATGATAAAATTTTTTTAACTTTCTACCTATGCCTAACAACTTAGAAGAGTGTAAAATTCTTCATCTCTGTTTTTGAGATGACATCTTTAGAAAGAATAAAGCA
>JALSNL010000190.1 GCA_026987055.1 Melioribacteraceae bacterium
AATGTTGCTCCTATGGAGCTTAGGGTTTTGTTTAGTTATTTTGTGTTACCATAATTTCGCATCTACGATGCTAAAGAACATTTTCTTTATGCAAAAAGTTACAACGTTTTTGTAAAATTTTTTTAAGCTCCGTTAGGAGCGGTATTATGGTAATAACTAGATGAAGAAAAATATAAAAAGCACCGTAGGTGCTATACTATTTCCATTAGGTATTAAATTTTACAAAAAATCAAATAAAAATTGTAGTGTCCAATCCTCCGCTTGTCCGGCTTTATCCTCTCTTACGTAATAAGAGGAATAATAGTAAATTCAATCCCAGATTCTTGTGAGAAAACCAATTTATTCTTAGGATTATTAACAACAAAAGCAGCTTTTGGTAAAGCTAATGATTATGAGGAATACCTTTGATATGTAAATTAAGGTGTTCCTCATTGTTAGTGTCTAAAATCCATCCGTATCCTGCATTTGATTTTTTATCCAGATCATTGATATATGGTTTTATATCCAAAAGAGGAGTGTTGTTAAAAGCATCAAGACCGGAAGTATAAATTTTATTATCAATTATTTTTTTTATTTCTACAATACTTATTCCTATAGGATTAGGTCTAACCGGTGATCTGCTGGCAAACAATCCTACGGTTTTATTTTCAGCCCAAGGAGGAGTTATTAACATTTTGGGCTCTTTTTTTATTTTATGCATGTAATAAATAATATAAATAAATGAAAACTTATCCAGTTCTTTAAGTCCGTCCTTATATTTCTCATCCAATATTAAAATAAACTCATTCTCGTCGTTTTGTAAAGGTTGGTAAGGAGCTGAATTTTCATAAGGTGTTCTAATAATTCCAATTTGTTTTAGGTTATAAGTGTTATCTAATTTATTCATTTCTTTATTGGGATATTGAATGGTTTATTGTTAGTAAATTTGGCCTTCATCATAACTTTTTAACAAAAATTCATTGCCTTCCGGTTTTATTAACCGATAATAACAAAATATTTTCAAAAAAAAAATTAACAAAAATAACATCATATTAAAATACAAAATTAAACCTTTTGAACTATCCGAATAACTCATTCTGAACTTTTCTAAAAAAAATAAACTTAAATGTATATTTGCCTAAAATCGTACAAAGTGAATTATATAAAAAATTACTTTTAACTTTAACTTTTTTGCCAAAAAAAACTTGACTTTTGACATAAAAAACCGTTATTTTACAACCCAGTGGGTAAAAGTGTTGAATAATACCAAAAAAGACCAAAATTATGTTTATAGGCAGTTTTAAATATTCGATTGACTCTAAAGGAAGAGTAAGTATTCCGGCAAAACTAAGAAAATTTGTTAGTCCGGATGCTAATGATTCTTTTGTAATGACGCGTGGTACGGTAAAATGTATTGATGTGTATCCAATGGATATGTGGAAAGAGTTAGTAGAATCTAAGCTGGATAAACTCAACACTTTTGAACCGAAAGAAGCATTGTTCTTGCGAATGCTTTTAACAGAGGCCGGGGAAGATAAATTAGATAGCCAAGCTAGATTATTGATTCCAAAAAATCTAATTGAGTATGCTGAAATTGATAGAGAAGTTTTCATAATTGGGGCAATTAAAAAAATAGAAATTTGGAATCCTCAAAATTATGAAGCATATCTAAAAACAAGCGAGCTTTCTTACGAAGAAATAGCCAAACAAGTAATGGGCAAATGATATTATGCATCATGTGCCGGTAATGCTTGATGAAGTTTTAGATTTTCTTATCGTAAATTCAGAAGGCAACTACTTTGATGGAACTTTAGGCTTTGGCGGACATTCTTCAAAAATATTACAAAGATTAGGAAATAATGCAAAACTAATTGCTACGGATAAGGATAAGGATGCGTTTGATTTTTGTAAAGAAAAGTTTAGTCGAGATAAAAGAATAACTATTTACAATACAAGTTTTACTAAAATTAGAACTATTTATTTGCTAGAAAACATTGATGGATTTGATGGAGTATTTGCCGATTTAGGTGTTTCATCATATCAATTTGATAATAAAGATTCCGGTTTTACATATAGAGAAGAAGCCATTTTGGATTTAAGAATGGATAAAACAGTTGGAGAACCGGCATATAATTTTTTGAATACGGCAAAAGAAGAAGAAATTGCCAATGTTCTTTTTCAATTTGGTGAAGAAAGAAAATCCAGACGCATTGCAAAAAGGATTGTGCTGGAGAGAGCTACAGCTTCCATTAAAACTACTACTCAACTTAAGGAATTAGTGGAAGCTGTTATTTATAAGCAACATCTCAATAAAACTCTATCAAGAGTTTTTCAGGCACTTAGAATTTATGTTAATAATGAATTAGATGAATTAAAAGATTTTTTAAATCAAACGGTAAAACTTTTAAAAACCGGAGGAAGGATTGTAATTCTGTCTTATCATTCATTGGAAGATAGAATAGTAAAAGAATTTTTTAAGCATGAAGCTTTATCTTGTGTTTGTCCACCGGAAATTCCGGTTTGTGTTTGCAATAAAGAAAGTAGCTTAAAAATCTTGACAAGAAAACCAGTATTACCAAGCGAAGAAGAAATAAAATCTAATCCAAGAGCCAGGAGTGCAAAATTAAGAGTAGCAGAAAAAATATAAACGATCAAGATGGTTCATTTCTTAAAGGATTGTTAGTGGTGTTATTATCTGCAATGACTTTACTTTTTGGTTATGTATATGTAATTAAACAGGTTAAAAATCTAAATGCCGAAAAAAACAATAAATTGGAAGTTTACAGAGAAAAGCAAAATAAACTGGAACAAAGAAAAGTTGTATATCAAAAGTTAACTTCCGAAGATGAGATTGTTCGTAAAGCTAAAGAAAAATTCGGTTTAGTCAGAATAGATCATCTTGATGAAATAAATATAAATTCAAATCAAATCAATAATCTAAAAAAATTGATTCAAAAAAAATATGATTAATAACAGAGCTCTTGTAGTAACAATTAGCATATTTGCTGCTTTTATAGTATTGGTAATCCAATTATTTTCGGTTCAGGTAGGTAGTCACGATAAATACAAAGCAAAAGCAGACAGACAACAAAATAGAATTTATACAGTTAAGGCGGAAAGAGGAATTATATATGATAGAAATATGGAAATATTAGCTTATACTAAAGATGATGTTTCTTTATTTGCCGATGCAAGAATGCTTAACAGAAGACCTAAAAAAAGAAAAAAATTAGCTGCAACCTTAGCTAAAGTATTTCACAAACAACCTCAAAAATATATTAATCAAATAAAACGAAGTAAAAAGAATGTTTGTTTGGAAAGGAAAATATCCAAAGAAAAAGCACTGCTTTTGAATAATCTTGTTATTGACGGTTTTTATAAAGTTGAAGATTTCACCAGGGTTTATCCGTATGGAAATATTACATCTCACATTTTAGGATATGTTGATAATAATTCCGTAGGTCGTGCCGGTATAGAAAAAATGTATAACGATTTGCTTAAAGGCAAAAATGGAAAACTTGATGTAGAAAATGATGTTATTGGAAGAACAGTTTCTATTGATTATGATAATTCC
>JALSNL010000191.1 GCA_026987055.1 Melioribacteraceae bacterium
AAAAAAAGCCGGACTGAGCTTAGCTTTGATGAAAAAAGAAGGTGTTGTGCTAGGAGAAAAAATTCCAATTTCGTTTGAAGAAGGAATGGAACCGGAATTTAACACACCAACCGGAAAAATAGAATTATACTCAACTCATCTTGCAGAAAAAGGATTTGATCCTATTCCCAAATTCACAAAACATAAAGAACCGCCGCCCGGATATTTCCGTTTATTATTCGGACGTGCACCAATGCATTCTTTCAGTAGAACGCAAACCAACAGACTTTTAACAAATGTAATGAATGAAAATGAAGTTTGGGTTAATGCGGATGTTGTAAAAAGGTTCGGATTGAAAAACGGAGATTACATAAAACTTAAAAATCAAGATGGAGTTATGAGCAATAAAGTGAAAATAAAAGCAACGGAAAGAATAAGAACGGATTGTGTTTACATTGTTCACGGATTCGGTCATAATTCAAGAATGCTTAAAGGAGCCTATAAAAAAGGCGCAAGCGATTCTCAACTAATTACAAAATATAAGGTTGATCCGCTAATGGGAGGAACCGGTATGAATGTAAATTTCGTAACTTTTGAGGCGGAGGTGTAATATGGCAAGATACGGAATGGTGATAGATACTGCAAAATGTGTTGGCTGTACGGATTGCGTTATTGCATGCGAAACGGAAAACAACGTACCGGAAGGATTTTGCAGAGATTGGATTAAAACGGAAGCCAACGGTAAATTTCCTACAATAGAACTGGAAATAAGAAGCGAAAGATGTAACCATTGTACGGATGCACCATGTGTTTCCTGCTGTCCAACCGGAGCAAGTCATTTTCATGATGTAGGTGGTGTTGTGCTTGTTACACAAGATCATTGTATTGGATGTAAAGCTTGTATTGCTTCTTGTCCGTACGATGCAAGATATGTTCATCCCGAAGGTTATGTGGATAAATGTACTTTCTGTATTCATAGAGTAGAAGATGGTTTGGACCCTGCATGTGTTTCGGTTTGTCCAACTCATTGTATGACGTTTGGAGATTTTGATGACCCAAACAGTAAAGTAAATAAGTTATTGAAATCAAGAAGGCATCATTCGTTATTGCCGGAAGCAGGAACAAAACCCAATATTTTTTATTTGATTTAATGTCGGTAATAAAATGGCGGATAACTTGCATATTTATGAATTATCAATGAAGATTGGCGAAAAGATATGGGAGATTGTAAATAATTGGGATTCTTTTGCAAAAGAGACAATCGGTAAACAATTGGTACAAAAAGCAGATTCGGTTGCTTGTAACTTAAATAAATATTATGGAAATAAAAACGAATCGGATACAAGTGAAAAAACATATTTTACTATTGTTCATTTAAATGAAATAAAAACACTAATTGCCAAAGCTACGCAAAGGAAACTTATAAGCGAAAAAGAATACAACAATATTTCTACACAAATAAATGTAATAAGCTTTTTACTTAACAAATATGTACGCTCTGTTAAGCAAAATAAAATACGAACAAATAAAAATGAAATAATAGAACTAAAAAAATATAACAGGATTATTTATGAACGAAATATCAACAACCAGGCATAGTCATTTAATAGATCCTACTTTACATATTTGGGATTGGCAAATTCCGGTTTATTTATTTTTGGGCGGAATGGTTGCCGGAATGATGATTATTTCCGGATACTTTTTATTTAAAGGAAGACATACCGAAAAACATTGCTCATGTTATTATCTTCCTTACGTAAGTATCTTTTTATTATCCTTAGGTATGTTCGCTTTGTTTTTGGATTTGGAACATAAGCTCTTTGTTTGGAGGCTTTATACAACATTTCAAATAACCTCGGCAATGTCTTGGGGTTCTTGGATTTTAATTTTAATTTATCCGATTCTGCTTGTAAATATTTTAATGAACCCGCCCAAAATGTTAACCGATAAACTCCCTATAATTTCGGAATGGAAAAAAGCATTGTTGGAAAAACAATTGTGGATTAAAAATTTGGGTGTAGTAACTATGTTCTTTGGTGCAGGAATCGGTTTATATACCGGAGTATTGTTAAGTTCTTTGGGCGCCAGACCTCTTTGGAGTTCTTCAATTTTATGGTTGCTGTTTTTAGTCTCCGGTCTCTCCGGTGCAGCGGCATTTGTTCATGTTATTGCAAAAGATGAGTACGAAAGAGTTCTTTTGGCTAAGGCGGATAATGCTTTTTTGATTATTGAATTGTTTGTAATAATGCTTTTTATAGTCGGATTAAAAACCGCAACACAAGTTCAATCGTCTGCTGCGGATTTATTATTAACCGGAAGTTATGCCGCAGAATTTTGGGTTTTTGTAATTGGTTTGGGTATTGTAATTCCCTTGTTTATTCAACTGTTAGCTGTTAATCACAAAATTCATCACACACCTTTGGCACCTTTAATGGTAATAATTGGCGGACTGATACTAAGATTTATTATTGTAGCTGCCGGACAGTATAGTCATTGGTTTGCATTAAAATAAATAACTACTACGGAGAAAAAAATGTTCAATTTTAAAGACTGGTTTAAGCATCATCATCACGATAACGTGCGTGAAGGAGAGCTTACACCGTATCATTATACCAATCCTTATTTAATAGGTTTATTACTTGGATTTGTTCTGTTGGCAACATTTCTAATTATGGGAAGAGGTCTAGGAGCTTCCGGAGCTTTAAGTACCGTTGTTGCAATGATAGTAAATGCTGTGTCTCCTCAAGAAGCACAAAGCAACGCATTTTATATGGGTTATCTTGGAGACGGTGTTCACAATCCGTTGGAAAATTGGTTGGTTTTTCAAGTTTTGGGTGTAATTGTAGGCGGTTTTATTTCAGGCGCAATTGCGGGTAGAACAAAATTTATTGTTTCAAAAGGACCAAGAATTTCCAATAAAAAAAGATTTCTTTTTGCCTTTATTGGCGGTACTTTAATGGGGTTTGGTGCTAAAATGGCTCGCGGTTGTACAAGCGGACAAGGTTTAACCGGCGGTTCGGTGCTTAGTGTTGGCGGTTGGACTTTTATGTTAATGGTTTTTGTAGGTGCTTACGCAGTTGCATATTTTGTAAGGAGGCAATGGACATGAATTTACCTTTATTTAAATTCGGATTTTTTAATGATGAAGTCAGTTTAATAGTTGCATTCGTAATCGGTATTGCTTTCGGTTTTGTTTTGGAACGGGGCGGGTTCGGAAGCGCAAGAATGTTGGCTGCCCAATTTTATTTTACCGATATGCGTGTGTTCAAAGTAATGTTTACTGCTATTACAACCGCAATAATCGGTTTGTTCTATTTTTCGTGGATCGGTTGGCTGGATTTATCCTTGGTTTATATTTCCGATACTTATGTTTTGCCGCAAGCTTTGGGCGGATTGATTTTGGGAATTGGCTTTGTAATCGGAGGCTATTGCCCGGGAACTTCCGGTGTTGCTATTGCTACGGGAAAAGTGGATGCAATTTTTTACGGACTCGGAGGATTTTTCGGCATTTATATTTTCGGCGAAGTTTTTCCTTATATAGAAAGCTTCTTTAATTCAACACCTATGGG
>JALSNL010000192.1 GCA_026987055.1 Melioribacteraceae bacterium
GAATTACGCTTGGGATAAACTATTCCAAAAGACCAAAACGGTTTTAACAATTCACAACATCGGATATCAAGGAAGATTTTCTATTGAATCTTACAAACGCGCAGAGTTGCCGCCACATCTTTATGAAAACAATGGAATTTTGGTTCACGAAGGAGATTCGAATTTTCTTAAAGCCGGTATTCTTTATGCCGATGTAATTAATACCGTCAGCGCAACCTATGCAAAAGAACTTTTAACCCCGGAAATGGGAGCCGGAATGCATCAATATTTGTTGCAACGTAAAAATGATTTTTACGGAATTTTAAACGGAGTTGATTATAATATTTGGAATCCTGAAATTGATGAGCATATTCCTTATCATTACTCATTAAAAAATTTATCGGGCAAAGAAAAAAATAAAAAATATTTATTGAAGAAGTTTAATATTTCATTTAATCCTTCAGTTCCTACAATAGGAATAATATCACGACTTGTCAAACAAAAAGGCTTTGATATAATTTCCGAAATTTTAGAAAGTATATTGAATTTAAATATTCAACTAATTGTTTTAGGCAGTGGAGAAAAACAGTATGAAGAAATGTTTAAATCAGTAGCAAAAATATATCCGGATAAGGTTGGTGTTAATATTGGTTACAACGAAAACTTGGCTCATTTAATAGAAGCGGGAGCGGATATTTTTTTAATGCCTTCGCATTACGAACCTTGCGGACTTAATCAAATTTACTCATTAAAATATGGTACCGTTCCCGTTGTAAGAAAAACCGGTGGATTGGCTGATACGGTTCAAGACTGGAATGAATTTAATGCGTACGGACAAGATATTGGAAACGGATTTTCTTTTTATGAATATTCTGGCAAAGCATTATTACAATCTATAAACCGAGCGATAAATGATTTTTATAATAAACCGGTTTGGAAAAAGATTCAATATAACGGAATGATAAAAGATTACTCTTGGGAACATTCGGCAAAAGAATATGTAAATTTATATAATAAGATTATTTAAGTCTCCTTTTATTTTAATATTACAGACCGGACACAACATAGTGAGCGAAACCGAACTAGCAATTTAACCTCGTTCTTTTCTTTGAGTTAGTTACGCATAAAATGAACTTATCCAAATTAATATCTTTAAAAATCTTTCTTAATTAACTCATAGTACGCAAAACTGTCCCTTCAAAAAGAAAGCAAAATTCGACGTGACGAATGAAGAATCTCAAAATTGTGCTCTAACACTGTTTTGAGATATTTTTCTATAAGAATTCTTTGAACACTTCACTCAATATCAAAAAATTATTGTACAACGTAACGTGAGTTATTTAAATTATTTTTTGTATTTATACTGATATTTAGATTAGGTATTTAATAAGACATTATAACTTAATCAAGAAGAACAAATTCTTTTCTATCAATTTTCCTTGCAATTTTGCCAAAAACAAACTATTTTTATTTTCTAATATAAAAAGATTACTTTATCTGTTAAAATATTTTTAAAAACCAATCAAGCAGATTATACATGGTAAGTTGTTAAAATAATTGATTACTATTTTTTATAGGGGGTTACGTTAAAGGGGAAATAAATAGTAATTTATTTTTTAACAGAATTGTATAGTCAGATAGGTAATAGCTCAAAATTTATTTTGAGCTATTTTTTTTCTTCCTACCTTAAAATCATCATTTTTTTTGTCAACATATAATTACCACTTTTTAGGCGGTAGTAATAAATTCCGCTGGCAAGATTGTTACCGTTAAAAATTATTTGGTAAGTACCCGCCGGTTGTTGTTTGTTTACCAAGGTTGCTACTTCTTTACCAAGCACATTATAAACTTTTAATTGTACTTGTTGCAATGTTGCTTTTTGATGAGACACTGTATGCAAGGTCTTTACACTGGGAATAGTATATTTAACTGTTGTTGTCGGGTTAAAAGGATTGGGATAATTCTGATATAATTTAAATTGATTTGAAAGGATAGAGTAATCCCTTTTTACACTTGTAATAGAATTATATTTAGCTCTGCTTTGTTGAATTGATTCTATTAGCTCCGATAAAGAATCTGCACCTGCAAAAGCGAAAGCAATTGTAATTTCATCTCCTGCCGAAATTGAATAAGGCCCTGAAGAAGTAACGGCAGAAATATCACTGGGTCCGCTATTTGAAAAGTTTGTTCCGTTAGAAAGAGTTTTCCATTTTTCAATATCCGAAAATCCGCTATAAGAACTAACGGAATCATTTGTTCCATCAATATCCATAGCAAAAAATCCATAATTATTATTATTTAATAAAGCGATTCCTATTATCGGATTTTTAGGATCACTTTCATTATCATAAACATAACCAAAATTATTAGCAGTGTTATAATTTGCAAAATCATTATCGCTTTGTTTACCAATATCAAAATCAGTATAAAGACCGACATATAAATTATCAATATTGTTATTGCTTTTATTTTTAAGTGTATAACTTAAAATAATAAAATTATCGTTAGGCGGATTACCATAACTAAAAGTCTCTAACTCGGTTTCAATATTTAAGGATTTACTTCCTGCATTATTATCATTAAAAATAGTTAAACCTTGTTCGTCTGCCAAAGTACCCGGAATTTTAATTGTAAAAGGTGTTGTTGTAAAAAAATCATTATCCGAAGAACCGGAAGTTTCATTTCTGGCAGAATTAATTACGGTACTTTCAGATGTTCCATACATAAGCGCACCTTCAAAAAGTAGATTTTCACTATTCTTAAACTTTAGCCCCTCCCCTTTTAGATTATTCGGGAAATCCTCAAAACCCAAAGAACCGTTACTGGTAACTGTTAAACTTAAGTTTCCGCTTTTTTGTGTTCTGTAAGAAGGATTTATATTTATTGTAATCCATTCATAATCTTTATAAGAACCATCATTATATTCCAAAAGTACGTTTTCTGCCAAATTGGAACCGGCATTATTACTTATGTGAATTATAAATTTGTCGGAAGAATTATTAAAACTTTCTAATGATAAAACAGAGCCGGCATTGTAAGTTCCGTTAACAATTGAAATGTTAGAAGATTGTGGAATTAATGAAATACTTAGATTATTTGTAGCGGATAAATAATTAATAAAATTTATTTCTATTGTTAAATCTTCACCTGATTCAAAAATTTCATCATTCCCATCGTAAACAGAATAATTTTGTATTCTTACGGACTTGGAGTTTTTATTGTTCAATGCCTTAAAAGCATTAATTCTACCTGAACCTATTTTATTTTTATAGTTACTATTTATGTTGTTAATATTATCTGTATTAACTCTAATTTGTTCTGCAATTTGCAATGGAGAGAAATTAGGAAACTCGGTTGCTACCAAACCGGCAAGTCCGGCTGTTAAAGGAGATGCCATTGAAGTTCCGGTTAACGCTCTATAAGTATTATTAAACCAAGTAGAATAAATTTGTTCACCAGGCGAAGATACATCAACGTTTATTCCGTAATTGGAAAAGGATGAACGAATATCGGAAGAATTAACCGAAGCAACTGATAAAACACCTTTGTAACCGGCAGGATAAAA
>JALSNL010000193.1 GCA_026987055.1 Melioribacteraceae bacterium
CGGAACGTTTAACTACATTAAGCTCTTTAGGATAATTAAGCTCGGTAATTTCAATATCTTTTGTTAGATTGGCAGAACAACCGGACAAAAGCAGCAACGCTAAAAAAAATATTGTTTTCATTTTTAATTCCTCTTTTAAGAATATGTAAATTTTCATATACTGATAACAAATCGGTTTATGAAATTAATTTTCCGAAATCTTTACTATACCGGCTCCATTGAACGAATGAAACTCTCTATCATACATAGCCTCGGCACCAATAACCGGTAATTGAAATTCGCCTTTGTTTACAACACGTAACATATAAAAGAATTCGGTAGTTTTTTTACGTTGTAAATTTGTAAACAAAAGTAATCTGTCATCTCTAACATCCATATATTGAACGCTCATTCTATTAACGGGTTTCCAATTTAACTTTGTAGATGTTTTCAATCTGGGATTTTCAATTTCAAATCCCGCAGGAATTAAATCGGAAATGACAATATTCTTGGCGGATTTTTCATATCCGGTTAAAGCAATTTTACAAACTATCAACTCACCTTGTTTGAAATTGTTATTTGATATTTTTTTACCGGTTCTGTAATCATAGTAAGTTCTTCTTACTTTCATATTAGCATCTTCTTCTTTAACAGCATCATTTATTTTTATTCCTTCAGTATTCCAAAAATAATATACTTCTCCGCTGCCGGTTGCTTTTAGCCTAAAGTTATTATTTAATTTCTTGCTTGTATATGTTAAATCCTTATTTTTAAAAGTTGCCAAGCTTTTGTTTCCCGAATTAATTTTTACCGTAACTTTAGCATTGGAATTTTTCTTTGCCGCTTTACCGAGAGCAAGTAACGTAAAAGCACGCTCTTGTGTTGAATACATTCTATTCAACATACCTGAAAGATGTTTAACCATAAACGGGATTTGTTCGTTACTCGGATCAACCTCCAAAAGAACATTTAACATTAAAGAATTTGCTCTTCCTTCGGAATCAAAACTTCCGCCGGTTTCTCTAACTGGTTTAACGGGATTGAAAACGTGCGGAATAACTTCATTAAAAGAATTTCTTTTTCCCATTGATGCATAAGCACCGGCAAGTAAATATTTCATATCTTCGGCAAGTAGGTGAGGACGTGCTTTATAGTAATTCATCAAAGCAAGATCACCTTTGCCTGCAAGTGCCAATACATATATGGAATACAGAATTTCTTTCCTTGCCCTCTTTACTTGCGTTCTCTTGTTGTGCGAATAATAAGTTGAATTGTAAGTTTCTTTTTTCTTTGCACGTCTTGCCAAGTAAGAAAGTAAATGATTTAGTACATTCTCTTTAACGTTATAACCTGCTTTTTCAGCTTCATATAAAAAATGCGCCGCATAAACCGAACCCCACCAATTGGAATACGTACCGCCTTGCCAATAAGCTATAGAGCCGTCATAAAGCTGCATCGATTCTAGTTTTCTAATTCCTTCTTTTACATAATAAACCGGATTTGTAGTTTTATAAAGCTCCGGAGCAACAAGTTTTGCCAAGTCTTCAAAATATAATTGAGGAAATAATTTGGAAACGGTTTGTTCTACGCAACCATACGGATATTTCACAAGATATTTCAAATGCTTTGCTAACTTAACGGCAGGAAACTTACTGATTGTAACAGAAGTATTTTGTGTATTCTTTAAAAAATTATTTGGAATTTTTATTGAAATGTTTTCCCCTGCTTTTATTGTTCCGCTGCCGGTTTCCGTAACCAAAGGAGAAACCGGACGTACAGCAATTTCTATTTCATTTTTTATATTTGCAAAACCTTTGCTTTTAAAAATGATTTTTCCTTTGCCGACATTTTCTTTGCTCTTGATATTAAAAGAAACTACGCTTGTTGAGTTCGCATCAATTTTTGTAATTTTGCTTTTTTCGGAAACTACTTCCAAAGGACCTTCAACATTACAATTGATAGTAACGTTAGCGGTTTTGTCAGTTGTATTTATCAAAGATACATTGGAAGTTAACTTATCGTTGATTGATAAAAATCTCGGTATTTCCGGTTCTATAATTAAATCTGCTGCAACTTTCATTTTACGTTCGGCATTACCAAATGTCGGACCCGAATATGCGACAGCCATTAAACGCACTTCTCCGTTAAATTGCGGAATATTTAATTTGACTTTTACTTTACCATTGCTATCTGTTTTTCTTATTCCGCTCCAAAGCGAAAGCAACTTAAATCTTTTTGCTTTAATGGGATTTGTTCGTTTTTTTAATTGCTTGGCAAGTTCGTCACCTCCGGTTGAGGAAGCGGCAGAAACAATTTCCGGCAATAGTAATTTATAAAAATCATAACTGCTTACATTTAAAGCTCTTTTTGCATACATAAATCCATAAGGATTTGGTGTAACAAAATTTTTTACTTGTAAAATTCCTTCATCAACAGCGGCAAGTGTTATGTAAATATCTTTCTTCGGTTTTGTTTTTATTGTTATAATTTGTGTGGATTCAGGTTTGATTTTTGACGGAGCAATTATTTCTAGCGGAAGCTTATTGCTTTTCTTTTCAACTTTCATCGATGCAATTCCGTGTCCGACTAAAAACGGTGATGTTACTTTAAGTCCGTGTTTCTTAAACAATGTGGCAGTTACATATACATTAGGCATAAAGTTATCGGTAACCGGAATTGTAATTTCCGCAGATTTATTTTTAACGTTAACATATTTATAATATTCAATGTTCTTACGTTCCAGAGTAACCAGCATTTTGCCCGAAAAAGGAGTTGAGAATAAAACTTTGGCTTTTTCACCGGGCTGATAAGATTTTTTATCGAAAACAATTTCGATTTTTCCTTCCTTATCAACTTCAAAAGATGATGCCGTTGAACTTCCGTATCCATAGGCATAAAAAGATTTTCTTATATAATCGTTGCTTCCGGTTTTGTAAATTCTTAATTCATATTTACCCGAACGGTGAACCGAAAAACTAAAATCCTTTGATGTTTTCGGTATTACTATATCACGTTGCCATTCGTCAATAGCTTTACGTTCGGAAGCATAATAATATTTATTTGAATTATCTCTTTTTAAAACAGTTTGCCATTCGTATCTTATTAATTTTGCTACCGCATTGAAGTTATCAATTGCTTTATCGTTTCTATCCACGGCAATTAAATTAACGGAAATATTTTCATCGGTTCCGTAATAATACCCGGGTGATTTTATACCTAAGTAATATTTATTTGGCTTAATTGTGAAGGAAGTTGTTCTATTAACGGTTCTTCCCGTTAAATCAAAAACACTAACGTAAGCATAACCTTTGGCAATACCTTTACTGCTTAAGTGTTTGGGAATTTTATATTTAATTTTTCCTTGTCCGTTTTTATCAAGCTTGCCATCCATTTGAATTTTAGAAATATCGGAATTTTTAACTGACGAAGAAAAAAAGTTATAACTTCTATAATTTTTGCTTCTAAACGGAAGATGCTTAATTTGTATTTCACTTTGATATTTAACATCCGCCGCTTTTGCACCGAAAAGAAATTCGGCATCAATACCAATTTCCACCG
>JALSNL010000194.1 GCA_026987055.1 Melioribacteraceae bacterium
AAATAATTGCAATTAGTACAAACTTATTTACGTTGGCAAAAGCTATTATCTTTCTTATAAAAATTCCGAGTTGCAAAATTGCTTCTACAATAAAAGAGGAAGAAAAATGTTTACTTACAAATAAATGCATTGCATTATAAAAAATTTTAGTTTCGTCAATTTTACTTCGCTTTGTGCTTTCTCCTTTGTAGTGAATTATTTCAGTATCTTTAACGTAATAAACCTTAAAGCCGTTTTTTTGTACACGATAGCATAAATCCAAATCTTCTCCGTACATAAAAAAATCCGTATCGAACCCGCCGACTTTATCATAAACATTTTTACGCATAAACATAAAAGAACCGGAAATTGCATCCACTTCGTTCGATTGGTTTTCATCAAGATAGGTTAAATTGTATTTGGCAAAAAGTTTACTTTTGGGAAATGTTTTACTTAAGCCCATAACTTTTGTAAATGAAACCCAAGGAGTAGGAAAACTTCTGCGGCAAGCTAATTGTAATGTGCCGTCGGGATTTAATACTTTACAGCCGGCAATTCCAACATCGGGATTTGCATCCATAAATTTAATCATTTCCGTAAGTGTATTTTCTTTTACTAAAGTATCGGGATTGATTAAAAGAAGATATTTCCCTTTTGCAATTTCCAAAGCTTGATTATTAGCCGCACCAAAACCTACATTTTTTTTGTTCCGTATTGTAATTACGGAAGGATATTTTTGGTTAATTGCTTCAATACTGCCATCGGTAGAATTATTATCAACAATAATTATTTCCGTTTTAATATTTACAGATGCTTTCTTGAGAGAATCAAGTAAGTTTAGTAAAAACTCTTTTACATTGTAATTTACAATTATTATTGATACGTCAATCATAAAAAATTTAATTAGTTAACAACATCCAATGCACAAAATCTATTTGGTTTTTAATTTCTCCGCTCGGTGCAACATTTTGCTATTTACTTTTAATATTGCTTATGTTTCAGAATATTTTATTTCCTTTGTATAAATCGTTTATCCAAATTATATTTGAAACTTGGAAACCGAACGAAAGTAAATAAGCATAATAAATTTTATTTTTTTATTCCAGCATTCCGAACATATCTCTAAAACGTAATTTCCAAACTCTGAAAATAGCTTCGTGAACAATTTGCTTGGACATTTTAGAAGTACCGGCAACTCTATCCATAAAAATTATTGATACTTCTTTAAGTTTAAATCCTTTTTTCCATGCTTTGTAATTCATTTCAATTTGAAAAGCATAACCGTTGGATTTTATTTCGTCTAAATTAATTGCTTCCAAAACTTTTCTTTTAAAACATTTGAATCCGCCGGTACTATCTTGTAAAGGTAATCCTGTAATTATACGTGTATATTGATTGGCAAAATAACTTAGCAATAATCTTTGCATAGGCCAGTTAATTACATTTACACCTTCAATGTATCTGCTCCCGATTATTAAATCATACTCATCAAGATATTTTCTAAAATTAGCAATTTCCCTTGGATCGTGTGAATAATCGGCATCCATTTGAAAAGCTACATCGTAACCATTAGCCAGCATATATTTGTAACCGGCAACATAAGCTGTGCCAAGTCCCAGTTTTCCTTCTCGTTCAATTAGTTTTACTCTGGAATTTTCTTTTGATAGCTCTGCAATATATTTTCCGGTTCCATCCGGAGAGTTATCATCAACTATTAAAATATCCAAATCATTATACAAATCAAGAAGTTCGGGAATTAACCTCTTAATATTATTTAACTCATCATAAGTTGGTATAATTACTATAGATTTCACTCGAAATGTCCTTTTCCAAATAATACTACAAATATAGTTCTAAATAAAATTTTAAAATCCATTCTAAGCGACATATTTTCAATATAAAAAAGATCAAAACGTAATTTTGTTTTTACATCGTCAAGTGTTTCATCATACTTATGTTTTACTTGTGCCCAACCGGTAACACCCGGGCGAACTTTTAATCTTCTTTTATATAATGGAAATTCTTTTGATAATTTTTCTACAAAATAAGGTCTTTCCGGTCTTGGTCCAACTAAACTCATTTCTCCTTTTAACACATTTATCATTTGAGGGATTTCATCAATTCTTACTTTTCTTATAAAAGCTCCAACTCTGGTAACACGCGGATCGTTTTTTTGCGACCAAACGGGACCGGATTTTTTTTCAGCATCTTTTACCATTGATCTGAATTTATATACATAAAAATTTTTTCCGTTTAATCCGGTTCGTTCTTGTTTAAAAAAGACAGGTCCTTTACTATCTAATTTAATCAAAATTGCCGTAATTATTGTAATAGGCAGCGTAACCAATAAAATTAAAAAAGAAATAACTATATCCAAAAACCTTTTTACTTTTTTTTCCCAAGCAGGCATTAGTTGCGGCATAATATCAATAAGCGGGAAACCGTAAATTTGTGTTGTTCTTGCCTGACCACTGATTATTTCATAAAGGTCGGGAACAATTTTCAAGTTTACTTCTTGATTTTCACATTTGGCAATTACATTCATAAATATATTGTCTTCATGTTTTTCCAAAGCAAAAATAACTTCTTTTGCATCTGTTTCTTTTATAACATCTTCAATATTATCAACAGTATTAAGAACCCTAACGCCTTGATATTTTTTCCCGATATTTTTACTCTTAACAGCTACGTAAGCTACAACATCAAGTCCAAGACCTTTATATTTTTTAATTGTTCTATGTATTTCCAGAGCTTTAGGATTGTAACCGACAATAATCGCATTTCTTCTTCCATAACCATTTATTAGCAATCTTCTTTGAATACTTCTTATAAGCAATCTGCCGAAACCGACAAAAAGTAGAAATACACCCCAATAAATAAAAATTAAAAACCTATTTGCATATTGTACACCTTCTTTCAAATCATCTGAAAAGATAAGGGTAAACAAAATAAAAATACCAATAAACGATGCTTTGAATAATGTAGTTAATTCATCGAAACGTGAACTTGCAAACCAGGTTTTATACATTCCAACAAAAGTGAAAATTAAAACCCAGTAAATATATATTACAATCATACTGGCAAAAAATTCCGGTGAAGTAAAAATTGCAAATATTCCGGATTCCACCCTAAGAAAATAATATACCACCCATGCCAAATTAATTGACAAAAAGTCTATACCCAGTACAAATATTTTTTCTATTTTTTTATTCAATCTATAATTTTGGAATTAGTTTACAATTTCATTTGCAATTTGCTCACCTATAGCCAACGAAGCTGTTGCCGCGGGCGAAGGTGCGTTACAAACATGTAATATTCTTTTGGATTTTATTAAACTGAAATCATCAATAAGTTCACCATCATAACTGCAAGCTTGTGCTCTAATGCCGGCTCCACCGGGAATTAAATCTTCTTCGGTAATATCCGGTACTAATTTTTGCAATGCTTTAACAAATGCTTTTTTATTGAATGAACGATAAAATTCACCTAGTCCGGTCTGCCAATATTTTGTCGCAATTTTTCTAAAACCTTTCCATGTGAATGTTTCAAT
>JALSNL010000195.1 GCA_026987055.1 Melioribacteraceae bacterium
ACATCCAAAGCAACGTCACAAGCTATTCCGTTATTCAGTCCTTTTACGTTCGATATTTTTTCTTTTTTAGCTTTGGTTATTATTTTAGCTAATTCACTTGTAGTAAGTTTTATGTATGCCATATTGTTTATAAAATTATACTGACTTTTTACTCATTGCTTTGAGTATTTTTACTCAGTGATTGAGTAAATTGTTGCCAAATAAATAAGAAGGATAATACGATTTTGTAAAATTAAAATAATTTAATAGGATTTATTCTTAAAAATTCTTGCCAAGGTAACCCTTTATCGCCAATTAGAATCATTCTATCAGGAACAAATTCTTTTTTAAATATTTCCATACCTTTTGCTAATTGTTTTATTCCGCTTTTAACTTCCAAACCTATAATTTTACCTTTGTTTTCAAGTACAAAATCTATTTCGTTACTTCTATGTCTCCAGTAATAAACATTGAAATTTTCACTTATGGAATAATTTATTAAATGTGCACCTATTGCCGATTCAACAATACGTCCCCATTTATCTGGTTGTGTTAAAATTTCATTAAATTTTTCTTCCATTTGTCCGCTTATTAAAGCAGTATTGTACACTTGTAACTTAGGACTTGAGGCTTTTTGTTTAACTCTTTGTTTAGAATATTTTTCCAGTCCGGTAATCAGTCCACCGGAATTTAGAAGGTTTAAATAATGTGATATTGTTGTGGTATTTCCGGCATCTTGTAATTGCCCTAACATTTTGTTGTATGAAAGAATTTGCCCTGAATATAAACATCCTAATTCAAATAATCTTTTTAACAAAGCAGGTTTATCAATTCTTTGCATCATTAAAATATCTTTGGAAACAGTAGTTTCAATTAAGGAATTAAGAATATAATATTTCCATCTCTTTTCATTTTTAATTAAGTTTACTGCTCCGGGATAACCACCGAACCATACAAATTGGTTTGCATTCAAATCAAAAGCTTCGTTCATCTCCGTAAAGGACCAATGTGCCATAAATATTTTTTCAAATCTCCCTGCTAATGATTCAGTAAGACCTTTCTGTATTAATAGAGATGAAGAGCCCAATAATACAACTTTAATATTTATTTTATTACGTGTATCTTTATCCCATTCCGCTTTAATAATTTCGCTCCAATTATTAATTTTTTGAATTTCATCAATAACAAGTATAAACTGCTTTGCCCGAGAGGTTTTAAGTTTAATTCTAACTATTTCCCATTGTTGTTCTATCCATAAAGAATTAGCTGCATCAATTGCGTCGGCAGAAAGATATTGATGTGCTAAATTAATTTTATCTAATAATTGAACAACCATAGTAGTTTTACCAATTTGTCTTGGTCCAACTACAATTTGGATAAATTTTCTTTTTTCTTTTAATCTTTTTTTAAGTATTTGAAAATGCGGACGATAATAGTTCATAACATTTTGCTCAATTGTTTGAGTAAATTTACTCATTATTTTGAGTAAATTGCAAATTAATATTTAAATACTTATGTTACACAAAACTGACATGACTAAAAAAAAGCAAACAAGCTATTCTGAATTCCGATGTTTTTCAATTGGGATGTAGGAGCTCCAATATTTTAGTTTGGAGATACTTCGTTCATAAAAAACATTTACTCTGTATGTCAGACAAAAAATGCAAGATCAAAATATATCCAACCCAAAAGAAAGCAAGCAAATTTGCTGTGGCTAATGAAGAATCTCAATAATATTTATAAACACTATTTTGATATTTTTCTGTAAGAATTCTTTGAACGCTTCACTCAAAATGATAAAATTATTAATATTACGTAACATAAGTTAATTATTTTAACAAATAACTTATCCCAAAACATCAAAAGCATTGCCCGCCTTTGACGTGGGCAAACTTGGATATGCGTTGGAACTTAAATTAAATTTCTTTCCCGCTTTGTGATATTGCATTCCTCTGAAAGCAATCATAGCTGCATTATCTCCGCAATATTCAATTTTGGGCATAATCACTTTTATATTATTTGTTTTTCCCAATTCGATAAATCCGTTTCGTAATTTTTTATTTGCCGCCACTCCGCCAACCAATGTTAAAGATTTTACTTTATTTTCGTTTATTGCTAATCTTACTTTTTGAATAATTGCTTCCGTAGCCGCTTTTTGAAATGATGCGGCAATATTACTTTTTTCAGTATCATTAAATTCTTCTTTATGATTTTTTTGTATGTAACGAAGAACTGCTGTTTTCAGACCGCTGAAAGAAAAATCATATTTATTTTTACATTTGGCAATTGGAAATTTTATACTTTCTTCGTCACCATGTTCCGCATATTCTTGAATTAACGGACCACCGGGATATCCGAGCCCTATCATTTTGGAAACTTTATCAAAAGCTTCGCCAATAGCATCGTCAATAGTAGAGCCTAATTTTATAATTTCAAAATCACTTTTTACAAGAAGTAATAATGTATGACCACCGGAAGCAACTGTACAAAGAAAGGGATACTCAGGTTTTTCTTCCATTAAAAATCCCGAAAATATGTGTCCTTCTATATGATTAACCGGAACAAACGGTTTGTTAAGCGCAAGTGCCAAACTTTTACCGAATGTTAATCCCACTAGTAAAGCTCCTATTAAACCGGGACCGGCAGTTGCTGTAATTACATCAATTTCTTCCAGTGAAATTTTTGATTCATCAACTGCTTTTTTAATAAGGGGAATTATTTGCTGTAAATGAGCACGACTAGAAAGTTCAGGAACAACGCCCCCGAAATCTTTATGAAATAATTGTGAAGATATTAGATTTGCTTTTACATCATCGTCTTTTAATATTGCAATTGAAGTTTCATCACAAGAGCTTTCTATTCCGAGTATATTCATTTGAGGTTTTATTATTTCTTAAAATTATAATATGCTAATTACTTTTCGCTTATTATACTAAAACCAAATAGTGTTTAGTATAGTATTAAGCAAAAAGTATTTTACTGCAATCATTAGTTAAACTTAAAAATACTTTTTGTTATATGCATTGCAATTTCCGGATTTTCTTGCATCCTTCGTATTGAATATGCATGCCAATGTTTACCGTAAGGAACGTAAACTCTAATGTTATGTCCGTCTTTATTTATTTTATCTCTTAAATTTTCCGTAACACCGTAAAGCATTTGAAATTCATACTCATTTTTTTGTAAGTCCAGTTTTTCTATTAATTTGTATGCACCTTTTATTAAATAATTATCGTGCGTAGCAATACCGACATAGCTTTTATTCTTCAGCATTTTTTCCAAAAGCATCATATAATTATCGCGTATCTTCTGCTTATCTTTGTACGCAATTTCTTCCGGTTCTATATAAATGCCTTTGCACAATCTGTAATTGGTTTTTGTCTTATTCAAATTATCCACATCTGCAGAGGTACGTTTCAAATAGGCTTGCATTACAATACCAACATTATCAAACTCTTTCTGTAAACGCTTAAACATTTCTATTGTAAGTGTGGTATATGGAGAATCTTCCATGTCCATTCTTATAAAATTGTGATATTCTTTGG
>JALSNL010000196.1 GCA_026987055.1 Melioribacteraceae bacterium
TGCAATGTCTTTATGAGCATAGGTTCTACCGTATCAGCCAGATTTTGAAATTATTCCAATTGCATTTGTCTTTTCAATCCATTGCTTTGCACTTAATACAAAGGTTGGCAAACCGGCTTCTGATTTAAATTGGTCAAATTCGACCATATTAAAATTTGGATTGTATAATTTTTCCCAAGTTCCTAGGAATTCTATTGTAGTTCTTGTTCTAATCCAATTTTTTATAATATCAGCCGCACGATTATCGCCTTTTTTTGCTTTTGCCATATCGGTTAAGCAAATAAAATCATCTTCATTTACTTTCGTAATTGAAATTATGGCATTCTCAATTTCTATTTTCTTTATTTTGTTTATATTCATATTTTCCCAAAGTGGTCAAATTACTCCACTTTAAATATATTTCCAAAAATAATGAGAAATTTTGATTTTAAGCTATGATATTGATTTTTTCTTGCATAAAGCCTAGCGGGACTATATGTTATATTTATTCCAATATATTACGAAATATAAAATTTTAGGGAAATAGTTTTTATTCTTAATTTTAAAAATCCAACCAATAGGAAAACTTAGCAAGAAAAATATTATTACTTTCCGAATCAATTAAATTAGTAAAATCTCTTCCGAAATTTAACTCTCCGGGATTTAGGTAATTTGCTCTATCCTGTGTCCATACCAAATAAAATATTGAACCCGGCAAAACTTCCCAGCGTAATACTATTGTTCCGCGTAAAGATTTAAAGTTAAAATTCGGGTTCCTAAATCTAAATTTATCTGCCGGTCCGTTTCCGTCAGGATCAACTTCATAAACATCTTTTTCGGTATCATATTGAATTGTAGAACCCTTTTCTCCATATTTATTATCATACATTGCACGCGGTTTGGCAAGTTCTTTAAAATTGTAATATTTACCAACGGAAAATAAAGGTTGCAAATAAAGTTGTAAACTTAATTTAGGTGTGAACGACCAATTCATTCTTATTTCGGCAGAAATTGATTCTTGGTCTAAATCCGAAAAAACATATCGTTTTCCAAATGTAGCGGTTGCAGTTGGATCATTAAATTTTCCAACCCACTGTCTTGTATTTGTACGTAATTGATATTTCGGTTCAATACTTAGCGATAATTGTGTGTTAGGTTTCCATTCAACTTTAATGCTTGTAGATCTGCTGATGCCTTCCAAGCCATCTTTTAAGAAACCACCTTTAAGACGGAAAATTAAATTTTTACGTCTATCCGATGAAACAGATATATTAGAAATAAAAACTTCCGGATTTTCAACCAAGGGTCCGCCTCTTGTAAGTTCTTTGGTAAAATATTTTGTATAATACCAAGCATCAAAACTAATTCCGTAATAATTGAGCAATTCCAAATAACTGTACAGCATAAATAAATTATTGGTTATGTTTCCTTCGTAATCATATATGCGGGAATGAACTCCATAAAGATATTTTCTTCTAAAAATATTATCCGGTTCAAACCAACGGTAACCTAAAATTAAATGTCCGTATATTTTATCGGCAGACCATTGAAATCCCAAATCGTTATTTTCAAATTGCGGACTAACAGTTCCTAAAGAAGCATTTAAATAAATATTACCTTTCTGTTTACTAAGTGTAATTCTGGAATAAATACCCGATAGCGATGTTCTGTTTGTATCTAACCTGGAATAAGTAGCATCCGGTCTTTGAAAGTATCTGTAAAAACTTTGCTGCAAACCGGTTATTTGTTGTTTGGTTCCGTTTACATAAGAACCTACTGCATAACCTGAAAGGATATAAACTCTGGCAGTATCCAAATATGTCCATCCGTCTATTCCAAAATTATATGCTTGTTTTGTTAATAAATTTTTAAGGTTGGTGCTTCTTAAATCTCTGTTAACGCTAGTAAACATAAAACCCAAAGCTTGATTTCCATTATTAAATTGTTTTAGCGAACGCAAAACACCATAATGGGTAAAGGGTTCAATTTCTTCTTCTTTTTTAATATTGTTATTTTCTAAAGTTGCATAAGTTCTTTCTGTGGCAGCGCTTACAACACCAAGAGACCAAGTATCATCAAATTTACCGGTTAGTTTTGCAGCTCCAAGAATTCGTGTTTCTTTCGGTCTATCAATATAACTATATCCGGAAGTATATCCTTGAGGAGTTCTACCGATTCTTCTTGTGTAAAAAAGTTTCGGGTCACCAAAGTTAAATCCCCAATTTCCACCAAGTCCACCGGTTCCAAAATTAAATATATTTTGACCTTCAATAAAGAAAGGTCTCTTTTCTTCAAAAAAAGTTTCGGCTGCCGTTAAATTAACAACTGCAGGGTCAACTTCCACTTGACCAAAATCCGGGTTTACGGTTGCATCTAAATTAAAGTTGCTTCCAATCCCAATTTTAAAATCGGCTCCGAACGAGGTTGTATATTGGTTAGCTTTATAAAATGGATCTTTATCGTCATGAATTAAAAAATTAGCTCTTTGCACAATATAAGGTAAGGCTTCTATGCGTTGTTTTTGTTTAATTCCGGTTAGTCCTATTAAATTCGGAAAATAAGAAACAAACCCATGTTCCGTGGAAGGAACCATTCTATAAAATAATTTTTCACCGTCTCTTTTAATAATTCTACTAAAATTTACGCCCCATGTCATATTGTCGGATTCTTTAAATCTTAATTGTGAAAACGGAATTTTTATTTCAACACTCCAACCATCTTTGTTTATAGTTGTTTTAGACTTCCAAATTCCGTCCCAAGAATTATCTATTGAGTTATTATTGTAATAAGTTCCATCGGCAATAGATCCGCCGGCATTAACCGCAAAGAAATAAGCGTTACGGTCATCATTGTAAGTATCAAAATAAACAAACAACCAATCGGATTCTACAAGGTTATCTCTTCGCATAAGGGATTTGTCTATTTCAGACGGATTATTATCATACAACTTGGCAGCAACATATAAGTTATTGTTATCATAAGCTACCCATACTTTTGTAGTTTGCTCGGCAGGTTCTCCTTCATTTGGTTCTCTTTGAAAAAACCCGGTGGTTGGTGTACTTTTCCAAACTTTTTCATTTAAGATACCGTCAATTTTGATTTGTTCAACAGTAGGGTGGGCAATTACATCCGGTTTTTTATATCTTATATTACGTGGGAAAGTACTGTAAACCGTAATAAGCAAGACAAAAAGAACTTTTGTCATGACATTCCTTTTATTTAATGCAATATTTTTTTACTCTTTAGTCCTTCCCCAAAAAACTAAAATATTGCTTTCCAATATAGTGATAGAAGAATTAAAAAAAAATATTTTCATCAGATTTCTTTAGTTCTGTAAAGTAATAATCACTGCTTAAAATTTAAAGAAAATTGTCTTTGTATTATTGTCGGTGTTTTCTAAATTTCATATTTTAAAAAAGATGAACACAAAGCAACGGTTTCTGCTAAAATTTATCTGCTATTTTAGTTCCGAAACCTTGTTGTTCAATTACTTTTTCCGCTAAGGAATTTAAGTTTCCGTTAAAGTTTAACATTACTAATTC
>JALSNL010000197.1 GCA_026987055.1 Melioribacteraceae bacterium
CACCAATATCTATGTTATTGTTAATTACTCTTTGTTTACCGTAATAATCTTTCCTACCAACAACAGCCGAATCAAGAGATAGTCCTTTTTCGATTACCGGAGAATCGGATAGCGGATTAATATTTCCATTTTCCATATCGGCAAGTTTCGGATTTGAATAGATTGATTCGCTTTCTTGGGTAGTTGCGGTTTTATAATTATCAAACAACGAATAAGTATTATTGCCCCATTTCCACTTTGGAGTATCATCAGAAAAATAAAGATTATTATTAATGGTATTATTTGTTCCGGTGTTTGTTGTATTGTTTATCAAAGCGGTTCCGGATGTTGAATAAATTATATTATTAGCTATCAAATTATTTTTAGTGTAAAATTGAACAAGAAGTTCTGAGCCCCAACTATCATTGTTTGTATTGTTCTTATAAAATGTATTATTCACAATTTTACAATTTTCCGCCGAACCTCTTTGGCTATCGTATCCGCCGATTGCAAGGCCTAACGAAATATTATTCCTAATAAAATTATTTCTAACAATAATTCCACTTGTAGATTTTCCGCCGTGTTCACTTGCAACTTCAAAACCGATATTACAATTGTAAACCAAATTTCTCTCAAATATAATATCCTTGCCTCCGTCAACATAAAAACCGTCGGCACTTCCTTCACCTTCGTAAGATGGATTTGTTCTGCTATCAATATTATAGGCAATGTTATCTTTTACCAATCCGTTACGGGCTTGATCTAATGCGGGATTAGGACATTCACCTTCGTGACCTATAAAATCAAAAGCAATGTTATTGTTATCATGAACTATGTTATTTGTAACAATAAAATTCTCAACATTTCCGTTTAATACAAGTGATTCACTCCATGCTAATTTGCAATCGTATATTTCGTTTCCGTCAAGTAAAATATTATGAATTGATGCGGAAGAACTTGTACCGTAAACAGCAATACCATGCGCACCGCCGTCAGCATCGTTATGCTCAATATTGTGTATTTTATTTTTTAGTAATTCTATATGATGTGATTTCCCTCTAACCCAAATACCTGCCGGGAACCAATCGTTATCGGTAGTAATTAGATTTCTAATTTCGAAACCAATTACTTTAATGTAATTCTTATTTATTATCTTAATTAATCCTTGCGGCCAATCATCTCCGGCATTAAAATTAGTTCCGTCAATTATTGGGTGTTCATTAGGATAAGCTGCTAAAACTATGTAACCATTGCTCGCATTTCCACTTCTTTTAAATTTTAACGATTCAAAATAGGGTTGAGTTTTTTCTTTAACAAAAACAGTATCTCCGGCAACAGCAACATTTATTGCATCTTGAATTTTAGTATAATCTCCGCCTGTTTCCGCAACAACGTAATTTTTTCCAAATATTGTTCCGGTTAATAATAACAGTATGAATAGTTTTTCTGTCATATAATTTATTTAGTCAATTCCAATTTTGTTTTTGCCAATTCTTTAACATTGTTAATTGCTTCCGGAAAAACTTCTCGCAAGTCAATATTATCAGTCGAGTTAAGGATACTTTTTAATGATTTCATAAAAATGTTTTTAAATTCCGTTGCAACATTTATTTTATTTATTCCATGCGAAATGGCTTTTTTAATATCGTCATGATGGATTCCGGAAGAGCCATGCAAAACAAGTACGGTATCAGGCAATGCTTCTCTAATCTCACTTATTCTCTTAAAATTCAGTTCAGGCGTTTCTTTGTAAAAACCGTGGGCTGTTCCAACCGCAATTGCCAAGGCATTTACATTCGTCAGTTCTACAAATTGTTTTGCTTCTTCTATTGTTGTGTGATTTTCTTTTGTATTTTGTTCTTGTCCTAATTTTGCAATATAACCTAATTCCCCTTCAACAGGCACATCATAATTTTTCGCAAGCTCAACTACCGAGGCTGTCAGTTCAACATTTTCGTTAAAAGGCAGCTCACTTCCGTCAATCATAACCGAATCGAAACCGGCATCCAAACATTGTTTAACAAGCTCAATAGAATTTCCGTGATCCAAATGTAACCAAGCATTTACGCCGTATTCTTTAATTGCAGCTTTAGCCATTGCAACAGCGGTGTTTAATCCTATGTATTTAATCGAACTTTTTGACAATTGCAAAATCAAAGAAGAATTACTTTCGGAAGCCGCACTTAATAAACCTTTTAATGTTTCAAGATTGTAAAAGTTGGCGGCGATAATTGCATTATTCTTTTCTATAAGATTTTGATATTTATTTTTCAAATTCATAAATTATTCCGAGTAACCGAATTTTGTTTTTGCAATTTCCATAATTGATTGATAATCCTTAAACGCAGCAGTGCCGCCGGAAGCTGTTGTGTTTATTGCTCCGGTTAAATTTCCAAACTTTTGACATTCCGCAATACTTAATCCTTTGATGTACTTGAAAATGAAACCAGCATCAAAACTATCGCCTGCACCAATTGCATCAACAACATTTTTATTTAAGAAAGCCGGTACTTCGTTAAGCTGACCTTTGTGCCAGGATACCGAACCTTTACTTCCCATTTTAACAACAATTGTATTTGCAAATCCATTTAACATATCGATTGCATCATTTACATTTTGTTTTCCGGTAAGATGTTTAATTTCTTCTTCGTTTGGAATAAAAACATCAACAAGAGGTAAAAGATTATTCAAATCCAAATCCCATTTTTCCGCAGGGTCCCATTGCGTATCAAGCGATGTTGTTAATCCGTTTTCTTTTGCAAGTTTAAAAACATCAATAATATTTTCTTTGATTCCCGGTTGAAGAAATACCGAAGAAACATGCATGTGTTTTGCTTTTTGCAAATGTTCTTTTTTAATGTCAGCTATTGACAAATGTTCCATTGCACCGCCGTGTGTAACCATAGCTCTGTCTTCATCGTAATTAAGAACTACTGTTGCTCCGGTTTTTAAATGTTCGTCAACAATAATTAAACTAATATTTACATTTTTTTTATTCAAGCTTTCTACTATTAAATGCCCAAACATATCATTGCCTATTTTTCCTATGTAACCAACTTCAGCTCCGAGAGAACTTAGGTTACCGGCAAATATTGCCGAAGAGCTTCCGAGCACCAAATCCATTTTACCGGCAAGTTTTTCTTTTCCCATTTCCGGAAACGATTCAATTTGATTTAATATTAAATCAACATTTAGTTCGCCAACTACAATTACGTCAAATTCTTTATTCATTAGTTTGAGCCTCTTCTATCTTTATCTCTTCATCCTCTTCAATAGCTAGTAAGAAGATGGATATTATTGCCAATACTATACCAATTACAATTACTATATGTGGAATAACTTGATAAATAAGTAACGATAAAACAACTGTTATTATTGGAGCAACGGCATTTACCAAAGGACTTACCACAATTGCCTTTCCATATCTAAAAGCAAATACAAGAGTTAAAGCACCAATAGCATTTAATAATTGAATAACAGCTGTTAAATACGGTCCGTTCCAGCCCCAATTAATTTCTTGCGAAAAATCGGTCATCAAC